>DAOWFD010000149.1 GCA_030638185.1 Candidatus Aegiribacteria sp. | reverse complement strand
GTGTCTACGATGAAGCCAAAAGATTTGCAGAAGCCCTAACCTTCGCATACAGAAGGGTTCATGGCCTGAACACAAAGATTGCCAGAATTTTCAATACTTACGGTCCTAGAATGAGAGCGGATGACGGACGGGTCGTTCCCGCTTTTATTTCTCAGGCATTGTCTGACAGGAACCTTACAGTATTCGGAAATGGCAGCCAGACCCGGAGTTTCTGTTATGTTTCGGATACAGTAGATGGCCTTATGCGTCTGATGGAATCGGATTTTTCCGGTCCTGTGAACATCGGTAATCCCAATGAGATGACAATCTTGGATTTTGCGGAATTTGTGCTTGGGCGGATTGATACGAAAAGCTCTATAATTCACAGAGAATTACCTGAGGATGACCCGAAGGTCAGAAAGCCTGATATTTCCCTGGCCATGGAGAAACTTGGATGGAAGCCGGTTGTAGGGTTCGAGAAAGGCATGGATAGGACAATCGATTATTTCAGGGGGAAACTATGTGGATTATAAATCTACTATTAATACTCAGTACTGCAACGACTTCAACAACCACAACATCTTCTGCTATTTCTCCTTATGCTTCTATAATCGGGGAAAATTATGGTGTTTCCGGAGTAGACAGAGATGAATATACGATTGGTTCAGGTGATGTATTCACGGTAGTATTCGAAGGTGGTGGAACAGAATCACTAATTGTAGCAGGTGTATTACCATTCTCATATTTTACAGTAAGTGGAGACGGATTTGCCTCTATCTCGGGTGTAGGCTCTGTGGAAGTTACCGATCTCTCGATTAATGAAGCACAATACTTGATACAGGCACTGGTATCAGAATACTACCCATCAGCCAGAGTCTCAATATCACTGGATACACCTAGATTCAAGTTGGTTGGAGTTCATGGATTCGTCAATTATCCCAATGAATATACGGTTCCAGCAACATTCCGTGTGTCAAATCTGATTAGCATAGCTGGTCAGGTAGCGTTTAACGGATCTCAATATTCTATTGTTTATACAGAATCAGGAGATTCGTTATTAAGTAACCTGACGATTAACAAAACAGGTACCTTCACATACGATCCAATGATTTACAATGCTTTATCTATTGAAGTAATATTATGTGATAATCCTGTTTATATTTTTTGGACAAGCGGAGTGAGAAAGACATGGGATATTGGATTGGACGGTATTAGTGTAAAAAACATCATTGAACAGATAGGAGGTATTACGGGAGCAGTGAATATTAGTGCTTCATTTGTCAGAAGAGAAGAAGGAAATGAATTTATAATCTACCATGATTCAAGTGGTTATACCGATCAATATATGTTTCCCGGTGACACGCTTGTTTTTGTCAATTATGCCCGGGAGATTGCTGTTTCCGGAGCTGTTACAAATCCTGGTTTAATTCCGTACAGATTTAATCAAAACGTTTCTAAATATTTAATGCATGCTGGAGGTATTTTGCAGGATGCAAGTTTGGCTGGAACATATGTCATCCGGGGAGGAGAAAATATCTCTGTTTCAGAAGATGAATTAAATAGTTATATAGTTGTACCTAATGATGCTATTTATGTACCCTATAATTGGTATTCTCGCAATAGAGATATGATAACACTATTAACAACAGCAGTTGCCTTGACAATTAGTGTTAGTACGTTTCTTAAGTAACAGAGTAATAACTAATTGAGTATTTTCCTGTCATTTGCTAACAGAATGTAATTATGAAGAAAAACATAGAGAACTCCTTTATCGGGAGATGGATTAGCTCCATTGCGACAAACCTGCGCAAAATTGTAGTACTCTGTTTTGTGGTGGTTCTTGCCTCCTCAGTATGGGCACTGACCAGAAAGCAGTACTGGAATGCCTCTGCAGTTACCGTTGTCCCCGGCGGTCAGCAGTCATCCCTGGGTCTTGCCGGGATCGGTGGATTTGCAGGTGATCTGCTTTCCGATCAGCTGGGCGGCATCGGAAGCATGGTGAGCACGGGGTCATCTGCCCTGGATATGAATCTCGTTTACCAGGTTCTCACCTCCAGAACGGTTTATGAACGGATAATATTCAAGCATGACCTTCTGGCGGAAATGAAAGTTTCCACAATGGACGATGCCTTAGGCAAATTCAGGAAGAGGGTTTCCATTTTCCTTACACCCGAAGGTTTTTTTGTGGTATCAATGGAAGCTGACAGCAGAGAAAAAGCAGCGGCAATTGTGAATGACATCATTGATTTCTCCAATCAGGAGCTTTCAACTATAATTACCAGCAGAGCCAGAAGAAGCAGACTGGCAGCAGAAGAGTTTCTAACCGAAGCTGAAGAATCCCTCCTCATCGCCCAGAACAGAATGGAGCAGTTCCGTACTGAAACCGGATTGTTGTTTCCCGAACAGCAGGGCATTCAATCCATGAATCTGCAGGGTACCCTTGAAACAGAGCTGCTTCTTGCGGAAGCTGAATTCGCCGGTGTCAGCGGTACAATGTCATCATCCAGTTCCATCTATTCGGAGATAGCCGGGAGGGTAGCGTTCCTCAGAAGCAGCATGATGGACAGAGCTGCAGGGGACAACCTCAGTTATTTCCCAGGGCTGGACAGTATGCCTTCCATGCTCAAGGAATACGAAAACATTGCCATTAATCTCGAAACCCGGCGGGCTATCTACATGATGCTGAGGCAGGAACTTGAATCCCTTAAACTTGAGGAAACGAAGGACAGCCCTTCAATAGAAGTACTGGTACCTGCCGTTCCGTCCGCTCTGAGATCCTATCCCAAGAGAGGCATAATGGTTATCAAGTACACCTTAATAGCCTTCTTCCTTTCCCTTCTCTGGCTGGCTGTCATTACCTATGCGAAGCAACTTCTGCATGATGAGAGTACCGGTCCATTCTGGAAAAATATACTGAGAATCTCAGGAAGCCAGCTTTTCCTCGTACGGAAAAGGAAAAAGGGTCAGAGCGGTCCATCCTGATTCTGCGTTCATTCATTGGTGGGATTATATTCAGTTAGGATGTCACATGTATGTCTGCGTTCATTACTGAATGGAAAAATAGATAGATCATGATACACAGAAAATTCGATCAGAATAAGGATATGGAAGCCTGCCACAGAATATGGCGGGAAGTTGCATGGATCGAGAACAAAGAGCATGAAAAAGCCATGGATATTTTCCTGGAGGGCAGCCGAGTCCTGATTGGTGAACTCAACGGGAACGCTGAAGCCCTGGCTGTCTCTACACCGGGCTGGGTTAGATATCTTGAGAATGATATTCCCCTTTCTGCCGTATGCGGAGTCACAACAAGTTATGCCGGGAGAAAGAGAGGGCTTGCGGGGAAACTAACCGCTGAGTTGATAGCCCTTGATGTTGCCGAAGGGGCTTATATCGCAGGACTGGGAATATTCGATCAGGGATATTACGATAAACTCGGATTCGGAACAGGACCTTACGAGACTATTATCGGGTTTGATCCTGCTTCCCTGGATCTGAACGTAAGCCCTCCTCCGCCTTTGCGTCTTACAAAGGATGACTGGAAGCTGGTTCACAGGTCCAGGCTGGAAAGGATGCGTGTTCACGGTAACACCTCCCTTTCTCGCGAAGAGATAACGAGAGCCGAAATGCAGTGGAGTAAAAACGGTTTCGGTCTAGGATACATGGACATTGACAATGAACTGCTCTCACATCATTTCTGGTGCGGATCCGCGGAGGGTGAGCACGGTCCCTACGTAATATTCTGGATGTGTTACAGGAATTATTTTCAGCTCCTTGAGCTTTTGGGGCTGATTAAGAACCTGGGCGACCAGATCCACCTGGTAAAACTCAACGAGCCTGCGGCAATTCAGATACAGGATCTTCTGAAGACTCCCTTCAGGAACCAAAGGAAAACTGAGAAATCCAAATACGAAGCCATAAACAGGACAATGGCTTACTGGCAGATACGCATATGCAACCTGGAAAAGTGCCTTGAAAAAACCGTGCTTCATGGAGATACTGTTACCTTCAACCTTGAACTGAAGGATCCTATTGAGAATTATCTTGAGCAGGACGCTCCATGGCAGGGAATATCCGGCAGTTACATAGTTACACTGGGACATGAATCACATGCGAAGAGGGGGCATGACAGGTCTCTTCCATTGCTGGAATCTTCCGTTGGCGCGTTCTCAAGGATGTGGATCGGAGCAAGGCCTCCAACGGGGCTTTGCGTGACTGATGATCTGGCGGGACCGGAGGAGTTGATTCGGGAACTGGACAGGATACTACGGCTTCCAAGTCCCAGAATCGACTGGGAATACTAAGAGGGAGAAGATTATGAAAGTGGCAGCATTTGTAGGAAGTCCAAGACCTGATGGTGTTACCGATGCAATAGTAAGGGAGGTTCTAAGCGGAGCCGAAGATAGAGGCGCCGATTCCTCTCTCTTTCATATCGGACTGCTTCACATCATGGGCTGTCACGCATGCATGAAGTGCAAAAAAACGGGTGTATGTATTCTGGATGACGACATGAAGCCTCTGTTCGAGGAATTGAAAAAAGCGGATTGCATCATACTGGGTACGCCCATTTACTTCTACTATATGACTGCCCAGATGAAAGCTTTCACGGACAGACTTTTCAGCCTGATAGGAGCCGGATTCGAGAGCAGGCTTGGACGAAAGAAAACCGTCTTCGTCGTAACCCAGGGGGCTGACGATCCAGAGCTTTTCAGCAGCCAGATCGAAAGCATGATAAACGCATGGTGCATGGCTGGCCTCGATATAATCGAAACCGTCCAGGCATGCGCTCTCGAAAGTGCTGAAGAAGTAATGGAAGATGAAGAACTTATGAGGCAGGCTTTCCTTGCCGGGCAGCGCCTCACCGGTACTGATTAAAGCATTTTAAGCATCTCCGACGTAAGCTTCCTGTAGATACGGAAACGCAATCCACCAAGATGCTTGCCTCCGTAACATCTTGCAACTGCGACAAGGACATTCTCGGTAGAGGATTTACGCAGAACGTCCAGGATAACATTCCCTGCGCCGCTTTCACCCCCGTCGCCTTTCATGTCTGCAATTCTTCCCTCCTGAGTAACCCTGCAGGCCCAGCTCACATGGCTGGCCTTGCGCATCCGGCAGTGGCGGACAAGCTCCTCCAGAGCCTTTGCAGTATCCTGCCCCGGCACGAGCCGTACACCGCCGGCTGCGAATCTGCAGGCACCGGCCCTGGTTTCAGGACCCCGTACAAGTCTGCCTGAGTCCTTACTGCAATCGGACAAAGCAGCTCCCTTGATTGAAAGTAGTTCTTAATATGCGCATATGACCGTTCCTGCCTGTGTAAGCCCACAATACAGATTCAGTAACAAAAATAAGGATACCGTTAACAACCCGGCAGTGTCAATCATAGGCGGATGAGGTTCCTGAGATTAGGGTATATAATTAATTGACTTTCCGGGGTTTCCCGTGAACCGTATGCTTCTGGATAAGCTGGTTGCACGGCTCTGGGTATCGGCGTGCGTTTCGATCCAATAATAGAGTATAAAATATTCACATAGGCTTTTGACAGGCCTTTGTTTCATCAGTATTGTCTTTCCAGGTAGATAATCACGGCTGGATAGGCGGCGGGGAAGCATTCTCCAGGGCAGTATTGTAGATCGTGAAAAATTCAGTTTCCTTTAGGCTGAAAAGTGCTTGATCAGTGCTGCTTAGTTTAACTGTATTGGAGGAAGAATATGAATATATGTAATTTAATAACTGCCACTTGTTTGCTAGTTTTACTGTTTCCACTTGATTCAAATGCAATAGGTCCAATTAGTGAGTTGCGCGGCATTAAACTGCAGCTATTGAGTGGAGAAGTATTGACAGGTCACATGCGTTATGACGATGCAGTTTATGAATACTATTATAATGGTGAAACAGTTACCGATGTTGTTTTTCCGGAAATGCATCTCGATCCAATTGAAGGATTTGAAGTAGTATGTCTATATGAAGAGTTGCACAGTATTGTCTACCCAGTGAATGGTTTCATAGTCGCATCGAGGGAACCCAGACTCATCCCATATGATAGTATACAAACCGTTGATATATGGCTCGACAGTCTGGAAAGACAAAGAGCAACAAACATTCCTGTTCTTTCTCCAGGAATAATAGAGCTGCTCAAAAACGAGCCTCCCTTAGCATACCGCATTGGTGAAACAGAACATTTTTTTGTTGTTTACTGGTTGAGTTATAGTAGCAGAGTTGGAGACGAAGAACTTGAAATCCTGTGTAGCGAGCCCTGGATATGGTTGGTTGAAATGGGTGAAATAATGGAACAATGGAAAGTAATCCGTCTTGAATACTATTGGGATTGATG
>DAOWFD010000240.1 GCA_030638185.1 Candidatus Aegiribacteria sp. | reverse complement strand
TCCGTATCACAGAAACTACAGCTCAGGTTGCATCCTTCAAACCGGCACAGGACAACAGCTTTACCTGAATTGGCCCCCTCCCCCTGAAGTGTATATACGATCTCCTTGACTCTATAGCTCATTATGCATCGATGATTGGTAGATAGCCGGATCCTGTATTCCGTTTTCGTGAAATCCCCTCAATCTCAGTATGCAGGCATCACACCTGCCGCAAGCCCTGCCCTCTCTGTCGGGAATGTAACAGCTGTGCGTCAGGGAATAATCTACACCCAGCTCAAGACCCCTTCCTATTATCTCAGCCTTGGTCATGCTCAGCAGTGGAGCATGAATCCTTGCGGGGCTTCCCTCAACAGCTTCCTTTGTTGCAAGTTCCGCAAGCCTTTGAAACGCTGCTACGAATTCAGGCCTGCAGTCCGGATACCCGCTGTAATCCAGGGCATTCACGCCAATGAAGATGTCGCGAGCGCTAATAACTTCAGCGTACGCAAGAGCCATGGCCAGAAAGACGGTGTTCCGGGCTGGAACGTAGGTAGGGGGTATCCTGACGGTCATTTCATCGGGAGATCTGTTTTCCGGTACAGTCTCTGATCCGGTCAGTGCTGAACCTTCAAACAGCCTGGTATCAAGTGAGATGGTTATATGATCCTCAATCTCTGCATTCCTCGCGATTACGGCTGCCGATTCCAGTTCCAGTGTATGCTGCTGGCCGTACCGGAAAGAGATGGCATGAATTCTATAACCCTCTTCCCTTGCTATATACAATGTCGTGGCGGAATCCAGCCCGCCACTGAGAAGCACTAACGCTTTTCTGTCCAGGATTTACCTCCCTGCAGTACTATGAGACAAATAGAATATATTATATAAAATCTCCTTCACCCTTAAACAGGAATACATAGTATCTGACTGGCTTAGCCTTCAATGTCGCTGACTTTTCTTCGGCTAAGAGACATTCGAAGCTGGTGAAATATACAGGCCATACGGCACTTGTCATTGGCGATGGTTTGTATCAATATTTGTAATATGCAACTGGAAAGGGGAAAACATGCCGACTTTTGTATTGATGACAAAACACAGCCCTAAGAGCCTGCGCAATGCCAGCGGCAGGAAGCAAATGGGAAAGGAGTGGCTTCATAAGGTAAAGGAGACCTGTCCTGAAGTAAAATGGATAGCCCACTACGCCATTCTAGGCCCGTACGATTTTATGGATATTTACGAAGCTCCAGATGTTGAGACCGCGCATAAGATATCTCTTATCTCAAGGTCTGGGGGAGCCCTCGAGGCTGAAAGCTGGCAGGCGCTGGAGTACAAGAATTTCCTCAGAGTTCTTAAGGAAATCGAAAACTGACATAGGAATAACGGCTCTGCCGGAACTGAGGACCGGAGCGGTATCACTTGGCGAAAATCTATATTATGAGAGGCCTTCCAGGCGCTGGTAAATCAACATGGGCGCATGAGAATCATCCGGGGGCGCATGTATGTTCAGCGGATAGTTACTTTGTGGATGATGAGGGTGTTTACAGGTTCGACGGCACTCTGATTTCTGAAGCCCATGCTTCATGCCTCCGAGGATTTGCCGAGATACTGGCATCCATCGAAAGGGTTTCTGAGAATTCCCCGGAAGTGGTTGTAGTAGATAATACAGCCATTAGGGCATGGGAAATATCTCCCTATTACAACCTGGCTCAAGCCTACGGCCACGAGGTAAAAATAGTCCATGTCAAATGCGATGCTGAAACAGCCCACTCGCGCAATATTCACGGAGTGCCGCTTGAGCGGGTCGAGAAAATGGATGATGGCCTCGTCTGCGAGAAACTACCTGCATTCTGGACGGTGGATACGGTAGAAGGATCCGGCAGTTAGTTAAATTGCTAGCCTTCTCTCAGTCCCGGGTGTATTCCCCCATTAATTCAGCTTCCACTATTATCTGTCCTTCAATAGCCTCTCTCAGTTCATCGGCTGTCGCTCCGGGAGCCAGGTGCAGCTTGCCCTCAAGGGCATACAGGGTAAATATATACCTGTGTTTTCCCGAAGGAGGCGCAGGACCGCCGTACCCGATGTTGCCCCAGCTGTTTATTCCATGAAGCGTACCGTTTTCTTGCTGTCTTTCGGCAGGTATTCCCTCTTCAAGCATTCTTGTTTCACCTGGAATGTTGTAAACAACCCAGTGAACCCAGGTTCCCATCGGAGCATCGGGATCCTCACAGATAAGGGCAAATGACACCGCCTCAAAACTGCATTCCCATTCCAGTGGCGGAGAAATGTCGTCACCATCTGCGGTGAATTGAACAGGTATCAGATCTCCGTTTCCAAACGCAGAACTCCATAAAGCAAAAACCATCCCTATCATTTCCCCCCCCTTATCTTAAAATATCCCTTCTCATATACCCTTTCTTATAAATCAATTTACCTTCGTGTACATGATAAGCGATTTGTTCGAATTTTGCCATTCCAAGGTTAACTGTGTTTTCAACACCGGATTGTTTCATCATCATACTCCAGAGAAACTGAAGGTGTCCTGCGAACCTGACGAGGGTTACATGTTCTGAAGTGATGATGTTCCCTTGATAGAATCCGGATGAATAATTATACTCCCCGGTTTCCAGACACAGTAAGGAATAAATTTCTGAGTTCACACTGGTATCCGATAGACAGGTATGTGTTTTACTCTGTGCCTTAAGGATAATTTCTGGAACATAAATGGATCGGTTGGGTATAGGTTTAGTGCTTTTACACGGAGCATATATCAGTAACAAATCGAAGGGGTTTAAATTGAAACGAATTCTTATCCATGCAGTTGCCTTGACCGTGATCGGGTTACTTCTAACTTGCTGTATGTCCACAACCCAGATGATGACACTCGGAGTACCTTTAGAGTATGCCAAATCTCCCGTTTTTGACTCCAAGCAGTTATGGCGAACGGTAGTATTACCTCCATCTGCATCCTCAATCTACTCCTCGCCCTTTACAACAGGACTGTACGATTACGCCGGAATGGCTCTTCTGCGGACAGGCCGCTTCTCTCTGGTGGACAGGACCATTGTAGATCAGCTTCTAACGGAGCAGGAATTTTCTTATTCCGGTGTAGTGGATCAGGCAACTGCTGTTCAGCTGGGCAAACTTCTGGGTGCTGAAGCGGTAATGACGATTAATATCGGCCAGATTACACACGACAATTTCTGGGATGACGAACCGGCACAGCGTGATGTCAGCCTTCATGTCTTGATAATCTCGGTAGAAACATCGGAGGTGCTATACACATCCATGGGTATGGGATCAGACTTCGAAGGTGCCGAGGGTGCCTTGAGAATGGCCATTGAAGTTGCCTTGATGGGGATTAACGAGTGATTCTTTTAATCAGCAAAGGAAGAAATATGAGAAATTCTATCTTAGTATCATTATCAATAATTATAACCCTTACCGGCTGTGGTACTGCAACTACAACTACAGATACGGCAACCTCAGACCGGGTTTTCACAGCGGTATCTGAATCCGTTGTATCCGAATCCGTCGAGACTGCTACATCAATTTCCCTGGCAGAACTGGATCTTTCTGTCATGGCACCTCGGTGTGCCATTCCCGGTGATGTTGAAGAATCTGTTCCCGGCGGCGAGATTGACTGGTCGGGCAACACGGTCAGGTCAACTGGAACAGGCGTTCTGGATATAGGTAACGCCAATACAGCCCAGGCCAGATTGATGGCTGAAAGGGCAGCGGTGGTTGTTGCGCAGCGCAATCTGCTGGAAACGGTGCAGGGTATACGGGTGGATTCAGAAACTCGGGTTGAGAATTTCATGACAGACTACGATGTGATCTATACCCGTGTTGAGGGTATTGTCAGGAACGCACGGCAGGTAGGACCTGCACGGTATGACTCCGTGGCAGGGATAGTCGAGGTAGAGTTGGAAATGGATATTCACAGCCCACAGGGAATTTCAGGCGCTCTCAGTTCAGTTCTGGGAAACCCCGAGACAAGTACCGTCTCCATGTCACCACAGACCAGAGAATTTCTTAGCCAGTACTCCGCGCTTGTATTCGACGGCAGTCAGGCAGGTCTTCAACCCTCAATGTATCCCAGAATCTACGACGCAAATGGTAATCTTCTGCTGGACACAAGGAATTACGCAGCATACCTTGGCTCAGGTGGTCAGACAGCAATGCAGTTTATATCAGATCTTGATCAGATATTGTCTCAACCTGCTTTCGCACAATCACCACTGGTGTTACAAGTCCGCCAGATAACCGGACAGTTCGGAACGGATATCGTTCTGGGAGAAGCAGACTCGGATAAGCTGGACTGGCTGAAAGAGGGACTGCCATTCCTTATGGGTGCCGGTCGTTTTCTCCTTAACGTATTGTTGTAGGCATGCAATGAAGTGGATTACACTGATTGTCATATGTCTTGCTGCTGGATGCAATCAGCGGATTGTTGTACCGGCTACCAGATCAGATTCACATTCTTCTGTTTCTTCTTCAGCCACGCTTGAATTCCAGGCTCCAGGGGTAAATAATATTGAAATCCTTACCGAGGGTGTAGCTGCTCTGGGTTTCCAGGGCGGGATGGATATAGCCCGGGACCACGCCCTGGATGACGCATTGAGAAAAGCAATCGAGCAGGGAGTAGGGATATACATAGATGCTGAAACACAGGTGAACAACTTCCAACTGATCTCCGACGAGATCTACTCAAAGGCTCGAGGTTACGTCTCAAGCTACCGGATAATAAACGAGGAGCAGGACGGAGATCTTTACAGAGTGGTAATTCGCGCCGTGGTGAATACTACAGGCATCGAGAACGATCTTGCCGCCATCGGTATCCTGTTGCGCGCTCAGGGAAGACCAAGGGTCATGGTAATCGTGAAAGAGCTTGCCAGTATGGCCGACCTCTCAGATGAAAACAGTCTGATGAGCAGTATCATGTTTGAAACCATGCTTCTGGATCACTTCAGATTGCAGGGCTTCCCCGTGGTAGATGCAACTACAGTTGCAGACATTCTGGAAAAGGATCAGCTTAAGCTCATTCTGGAGGGCGACGACCGGACTGCTGTACTTATCGGGCTGGAGGCAGGCGCTGAGATAATCATTGCAGGTACAGCCCTGAACACAGTCAATTCACGGATAATCGCCGGGTCTCCAAGGGACATCTACGAGTTTCAGGTCAGCAGCCGGGCCATCAATACACGTACGGGCAGCGTACTCGCCGGCTCTGCCATAACAGCGGCGGTTCCTTTCAGCGAGAGCCAGGCACGAACCCAGGCGGCTGACAGCACCGCAAGCCAGCTTATATCTGCCATCCTTAACGGCTGGGTCCAGGGAGAAAATATCACCGTTATCGTTGCAACAAACGCTGATTTTACCAGGGTTCAGGCTTTAAGATCAGAACTGCGCCTCAAACTCAGGGGAGTTGTGGATGTGATAACCAGGGATTTCACCGGTTCAAGAGCCACTCTGGAAGTGGTATCGGAAACCGGAACGACTGAAGTAATAGATGAACTGGTTTCCAGTGAAATAGATGTGGATTTCCAGGTTACCGGAATATCTGGAAACAGGGTTGAGATAAGATTCACCGACTGATGACCCGGATTCATCACAAGAACTCTCCGGCAAGTTCGAGAGTATAGAGTTTCTGATACCCATCGGGCGGGTTGAGAGACCATGCGAGTATCCCGAATTCATCTACATGCACTTCCCACAGAAGACCGTCAGTCCCGGTAATCGATGAAATTTCTGCCGTGAAGAGGTGATTCCCGTCGTAATCGAATACATCAAATGTGGGAGTCTCTTCGATTCCTCTTCTGACCCAGAGCCTGCTCTGACTGTCTATCCCCATCGAATGGATCTTCCAGCGGTACGTATCAGGCTGGTAGTTGAGCTGGCCGCCGTATCCCATGTTTCTTGCCCGCTGATTCCAGAATTCAGCTTCCTCAAGGATCTCTTCTTCGGATTTTCGAACCGTAGGCAGATCTATTGATATTTCGACGAATTCATTCCCATTTGCATTGAATCCGGTAATCAGGTACTCCTCGGTATCCCTCGAGGCAATGAAGACATTTCCATCTCTGTCTGAAGCCCATGTTTTTGCGAAATAAGCTTCTTTGACAATCTGTGAAGAGTTCGAAAAATCGAACACGAATGAGTTTTCCCAGTATATAAGGGATGGTTCTAAATCATCTATCTCGAACCTGCCTACGTAAGCCGTGAGAATCAGCTGATCATTAACAACTTCCAGATCGTTAATTGTGCCAACGTAGCGATTGCCGTCAGCCGCGGTTAACCACATCACCGGTTCGCTGAAGATCTCGGCGGAAATTCCATCCCATTCACCTCCCGGAAGAAAAAGGTTCATCCCGCCAGTCTGCATATCCAGAACAGCTACTCGTCCATCACCAAGGCGAACCATGGAAAGCGGATTGTTGAATTCACCTGGACCGGATCCTCGCCTTCCGAAGTTCCTGACAAATTCACCCCCGGGGGTGTACTCGCGAACAAAGCAGGCTGGTCGGTCGAGAACGAGGATATTTCCATCCACGGTATGCGTGGAAGCTTCTATTGATCCAAAAACATAATTCGAGTCACCGAGTTCAACACCTATGGAATCGGTAAGTATGAGATCCATAACCGATTCTGTGCCCACTACCTGTTCGTCCGGAGTCTGTTCAGACTGTTCGCTGCCGCAACCGGAAAAAGAAAGAAAAACTAAAGTCGATGTTAAAAGAAGTTTATATATCATTACAGATTCCTTCCAATTGTTAAACATTAAGTAGCATAATATACACATAACCGAAATATCGTCAACTTATTTTAATGTTTCAGTTACCTTACGACCGCAGTTCAATCATTACAGTGATTGGGTTAGAGAAAGTGTGCTCAGGTTGTTACCTATTGAGTATCATCCAATCAACCTGTTATAGTAAGTGTAATGAAGTTCCGGGAACAAAGCGCCGGGATGGTCGGGATATTTAATGATTGTAGCTGAGATATATAAGCGAAAACAGTACTCAGTCATCGAGAAGTTCGTATCAAATAAGAAATGGGGTTTGGTGATGCATGGAAATGGGATCTTTTTAACAATTTCGATACTTGCACTGCTTCAGGCAGGAGTTTCCCCGTCTTTCCGCTCCGTGACGGATTCATCTGTCCGCGGTGAATGTAATGTGGAGAAAGGTGGCACATTGATCGCCGAGATAGGGGGTCCTCCCGGCTGGGCGAAGGTTTTTGGACTCGCTTACCACGATGGGTACAATATGCTCTATGCCAGTCAGGGTGGAGCGTCTCCAAGTAACGCATTGGCGTACGCTTCTTACGCGGGCGGAGAAACGGTTACATGGGTGGAATTCGACAATGTTGAGTTCGTCTCCGGTCTGGGGTGCTATCAGGACGATCAGCTCTACGGTATTACCCAGAGTGATCCCTTGAATCCTGTTCCGTATTATCTTTATACCTGGCAGCTTGACGGTTCTGGGATACCGATGCTTCCACCTGATGTCTATGAACTTACATCGCTTATTACCGGTGGTATGGGTGGATGTGAATGGGATGGTGATTATCTGTGGATGTTGGATCAGAATTTCGTGGTTGATGGTAACCCCATAATCTACAAGTACGATGTGAGCACACATTCAGTGGTGAGCAGCTGGAATTACAGTGAGCTTGGAGGTTTCGGTATTGCGTGCGTCTGGGACCTGGGCAGCCTTAATATCTGGATAAGCGACTGGTACGGTGGCAAAAAACTCATGGAACATCTTGACACCGGATCTCCGACAGGGCTTACCTACGATCTTTCCGTTTCACCCAACGATATCGCTTATAAATACGATACAGACTTTGACGGTCCAGGCTTCTTTGTCAGCAGGTACAGTTCAAACACGATAAACCTTTATGATCATTGTTTAACGAGTCTTGAACATTCCACGTGGGGAGCCATTAAGGCTAATTTCATCGAGTAAATGCAGACATTTCGTTAAGTGGGGGCATGCAAGTCCATTGCATGCCTCTCTCTGCTAAAGAATACCTCTACTTTCGAAATACTGTTTCCCGCGGGTATGAGTTGCAGGTTCTCCACAATGAATCTTTCATGGATATTTGTATATAATTCAACAATCGATTAATATCTCAGTCACAATAATCCTGGGAGACACAATTGTCACAGATCTGTATTCGAGTCAAAGACCTGGTAAAGACTTATAAAGATCTGACCGCAGTGAACCGTATTTCCTTTGATGTACGCTCAGGCGAGATACTTGGAATTCTGGGGCCAAACGGGTCGGGAAAGACCACAACTCTCAAATCTATTCTTGGAATCATCGAATTTGACGAAGGTTCAATCGAGGTAAACGATCTTCCGATAAAAAGTCGAAGAAGAGAAATACTGAAAGATGTGGGAGCAGTTCTTGAGGGGGCCAGAAACATATACTGGCACCTTTCCCCACGAGAGAATCTCACATACTTTGCAGGAATCAGAGGGATTCCGGAAAAGGCAATACGCGAGAGGGCAAATTATCTTCTTGAGAGTCTGGAACTCTCAGATGTGGCTGATAAGGAAATCAGGCAGTTCTCATCGGGAATGAAGCAGAAGTGTGCCCTGGCCTGCTCCTTCATATACAATCCCTCCATACTTCTCCTTGATGAACCCACGCTGGGACTGGATGTGGAGATCAGCCGCACAATAAGGGACTGGCTTCTGAATGTTGTGGAGAAAGAGCAGAAAACTATTCTCATCACATCACACAATATGGATTTCATCGAATCCATCTGCGATAGGATACTCATCATTCGCAGGGGTGAGATAATCTCTCATGAAACCGTGAAATCATTAAAGGACAAATTCGCCAGAAAGCACTTTAGAATAGATCTGGAAACTGAGCCTCAAGGCCGCCTTCTGGATGAGAT
>DAOWFD010000200.1 GCA_030638185.1 Candidatus Aegiribacteria sp. | reverse complement strand
ATTAAGGGGCAAGAGGGAGGACACTGCGATCCTCACCCTTCTTCACTATCAGGATTCTGGTATCAGACGGATATTTCATGGAGAGATGTTCGGACGGTCCTCAGAACTGAGCTTCATTCGAAGGCGGATGTATGCTCTGAAGCATGGAGCTTTCGCCGGCATAACTACCGTATACGGCGAGGCGGGTATCGGCAAATCCAGGCTTATTCATGAAGCGGTACTGGAGCATGATGGATCATCCCAGACCTTCATTCTGCGATGTGACGATATACTGAGAACCAGCCTCAATCCTTTCGAATACTTCTTCAGGGATTACTTCAGGCAGTCGAGTTCCAGATCCGCAGAGGAGAATAGAAGATCGTTCGAAGAGGGTCTGGAATCTCTTGCAGTAAGGCTTGAATCCTGCGGATCCAAATATGTGCTTTACCTGGCGGAGAATCTGCGTATGTCTCAATCGATGATAGGCTCTGTACTGGGGCACTTCCTGGAAGGCTCAACCTTCGAACAACTTGATCCCGGGGAGAAATTCGAGAATATAGCAATTGCCACAGGAACCCTGATAGGGGTACTGTCATCTATCCAGCCTCTTATACTTGTCATAGAGGATCTTCAGTGGATGGACGATGATTCAAAGAGGCTGCTTGGCATCATCTCGGGTGAACTTGCGAAGTATCCGGTGGCGCTGCTCATCTCCAGCAGATACATGGATGACGGCTCAAAACCGGAGACCGGAATAGAACACAAAGTGGATTACACATCGATCGATCTTAAACCTGTCGATGAAGAAGCTTCCAGATACATTGTATCCGCGAATTTTCCCGATTATCCGGGCGCTGATCTTACCGGTTTCATTCAGGATAGGACCCAGGGAAATCCCTTCTATATCGATCAGTTCTGCGTTTACCTTAAGAATGCAGGATTTGTGGAGCGCAGGAGAAAGGGCTGGAGACTTGTATCGCGTAACCTGGAAGTCCCATCGGGTATCCTGTCAATACTGGTTGCCAGAATGGACAGGCTGCACAGCAGGTTGAAGAAGCTGGTTAAGACGGCTTCGGTTCTGGGTCAGGAATTCGACCTGAATGTGCTCTCTGAAATCTCCGAAGAAAGGAACACGGACTCTCTGCTGTGGCAAGGCGTCAGCGAACAGCTCTGGACAAGAACGAAGGAAACCACATACGCCTTTAACCATGCTCTGTACAGAGACGCTGCATACGGCATGCTGCTTGAGCGGGAACTGAAGAAACTGCACATAAAGGCGGCCGATGCAATATTGAGCAGGAATGCCGATGACCCCGACAAAGTGGCTGGTAAGATAGCATTTCACATGGAAAGCTCCGGTAAACACTCCGAAGCCTCTGAATGGGGATGGAAGGCATTGCTTCAGGCGGATAAGAACTGCAGGCTTCATGATTGCCTGCAGTGGACCGAAAAACTTCAATCCATGCTTTTGAAGAACAGCACACAGGGCAGTAGACCGCAATTGCTGTGCGATGTACTGTTCAGCAGGAATAGTGTCCTTTCCAAACTGGGCAGACATGGGGAACAGGGGGAAAATCTCGAGCTGCTCAAGAAAATGTGCGAGAGTGAAAACTGGGAAGACAGAACCACCGATCTTCTTACCATACAGGCACATTACTGCAGCGATACCGGAAGGATAGATGAAGCCTTCTCCCTCTACGAGAAGGGGCTGGTAGCTGCCAAAAGCGAGAATGACCTTGAAAGCCAGGCGAGGATACTGGGAAATATCGGGATTATTCACAGGGGTTCCGGACATATCGACAAGGCAAGAGAATGCTACGAAAAGGCACTTACAACATTCAGAAAGTTCGGTGACAGGAGGGGTGAAAGCAAAATTCTCGGCAATCTGGCTCTTCTGCTGCGGCATCAGGGTCGTAACACAGAGGCTGAAAACCATTACCTGCAAGCCCTGAGGATACACAGGGAAGTCGGTAACAGAAGGGCGGAAGGTTATATCCTCAACGGCCTCGGGAATCTGTCAGAAGATCATGATACCGCACTTGAATGGTTCCGGATGGCTCTGACCATAAACAGGGAGGTTGGGGATAGAAAAGCCGTCGGCATTGCCCTGGGCAACATCGGTCAGAAAGAATCCGACAGGGGGAATTTTGAGACAGCAGCTGAGAACCTGTACAGAGCCCTTGATATCTTCAGGGACATAGACAACCTTCCGCTTCAGGCCGGGACACTCAACATTATAGGAGAGATGTACATGTCCCGAGGAGATCTGGATGCCGCTTGCTCAAACATCCAGGAATCCATTGACATATCCAGAAGGACCAAACGAAGACGTACCGAGGTCCAGGCGACAATTCTTCTGGGAAGGATAACAGCACTGAAGGGTGACACCCGGAGTGCTCTTGAACTGTATACACAGAGCTACGATGAGATAATAAAATACGGATTCTCATTCGAGATCGACGATAACTTCGCCCATCTTCGTAAGCTTCTTATTGAAAATGGAACCGATCCATCCGTTCTTCCCTGGCCACCGGACTGGGATCATCAGGATCCCGACACTACCCCTTTACAACTCCCAGTGGTTT
>DAOWFD010000310.1 GCA_030638185.1 Candidatus Aegiribacteria sp. | reverse complement strand
CTGGAGATTCAATACCCGATGCCGTGGATAATACTCGCGGAACGCGAGTCATTTTATGAAAATTCGGAGATTTCCGGGAATTTAGTGAACTGGCGGAGAGGGAGGGATTTGAACCCTCGGAGACGTGAATCTCATACGCTTAGCAGGCGTACGCCTTAAGCCAAACTCGGCCACCTCTCCGCGTATCGAGCGGGCCAGGATTATTGTAAAGTAAGTACCGCTGGTCAAGGCACATTCCCCATCGATGGCGATTTAACTATAAATATCAGGTCATGAATCCAGAACTCCGAATGATGATTGGAGAATGAATTGTCAAGGGTACACCGTCTGGTAATAGGAATATTCGGACGCATCAACTCCGGAAAGAGCACCCTGATGAACCTGCTTACACAGCAGGAAACCTCAATTGTTGATGCTGCTCCGGGAACAACGGCCGATATTAAGAGCGCTGTTATGGAGATTCATGCTCTGGGCCCGGTACGTATTCTTGATACAGCTGGACTGGACGAGGAAAGCAGCCTGGGCGAGAAGAAGAGAATGAAAACCCTTGCCGCCCTCGAGGAAGTTGATCTGGTACTTCTTGTAATAGACCCTGTGCAGTCATTTCTTTCAGGTAACCTTGATGTTGAGGCTTCAGTAGCTGCTCTTACAAGAAGTCTGCTGAAAAGGCTGTCAGTTGTATTTAACATTCATGCGGATTTCCCGGAACAACTCGCCGGAAGCGGGGCGACCATTGAAGAAACAATAGAGTATTGCAGGTCGGTTTTCCCTGACAGAGCCGGAACGCGTTATACCAACCTTGATCTTTCTGAGGAGGACAATTCTACCGAACTCGTAGAATTCATCGAATCCTCCAGGCCTGAAGACGGGGAAAAAGTTGACCTGCTACCTTTCGTTAACGGTCAATCACCTGTATTCCTCCATATTCCACTGGACGAGGAATCCCCCGGAGGCAGGCTCCTCCGCCCCCAGGAAATGGCCATGGAGTACCTCCTGAGGCTGGGTGTACCAATCGGTCTTTACCGAACCGATCTTAAACTGGCCAGGAGCGGTTCGAATACGATCTCCGGGCAAGAACAGAGTAAATTCAGCGAATTTCTTGATTCCATCGGATCCGGTACAGGTATTCAGCTGGTTCTTACCGATTCTCAGGCAATTGATATAATGAGCAGATGGGTGTCAGATGAAATCGCTCTGACAACTTTCTCAATAATGATGATAAACAGCACGTCAGGGGGAAACCTGCCTCTCTTCGCACGGGGTGCAGATGAACTGGATCAGTTAAAGAAAGGCGATAAAGTCCTGATAGTCGAAGCGTGCAACCACGACAGGATCGCTGAGGACATTGGAACAGTACAGATACCCGGTAAGCTAAAGAAAACCTGTCCCGGTGTTATTATCGATCATTCCTTCGGCAGAGAGTTTCCCACGCCCGAGAAGCTGGCGGAATATAAAATAGTAATACATTGCGGAGGGTGCATGATAAGCACTCAGAAGTTATCCGCCAGAGTATCGCGACTTGCCGAGGCCGGTGTCCCGGTTACAAATTACGGTATAGTTCTGGCATGGCTTGAAGGACCAGATATTCTACAAAGAGTCCTCAGACCCTGGAGATAGAAAGGAAATAATTCAATGAGAATACTTTTGTTAATAACCTTTATTTCACTCAGTCTTTCTATGGCGTGCGGCGAAGAATCAGAAACTGAAGTCTTTTCTGATTCCACCGCGTCAGCACAGCCGGATTCAGTGGAGATTCAGGAAGTGCAGCATACAAGCCCACAGGATGCTATAACCGGTGCATACAATCTTATTGATGAAGCCCGGTCAGTCACCGACGAGGCGAATGCAAGGACCGAGGAACTTGAGCAGTTGATGGGAGATATGTAATTGACCTTATTTATTCTGATTTCGCTTCTTTTCAACATTGGCGTACCTGTTTACAACCTTCCCGCAACATCAGTATCATCGGATATCGTTGTTGTGATGATGGAGAACGGCCTGCTGCCGGAAGAACCATGGGAAGGCATTACCCCCTGGCAGCGTGAAGAATTTTGGGCACTTGCCTGCAGCGGTATGATGATCCAGAGGGCCGGATGGTCCGGCTACATCATTATATGTCCAACAGGAGTTGGAGGAGAAATCCTTGAGACCGCCCTGACTCTCGCTTCAGCTGAGTGTATACCCGACAATTCGGCCCTACGCGCGGGACTACAACTGGTCCCTGTATCGGACTGTTCTTCAATAGTTCTTCTGTTCAGTTCCCGGGGCAACGATCCTGCTCCCGATAAACTCCCAATGAGAACCAGCCGATGGCTTTCGCTGGAAGGCGACACACTCATGGTAAACTCTCCGGAGGAGGGAAACGCTTTCTTCTGGACCGATTTTCCAGATTCTTTATATCTGTTTTCAGCTGCCTGGAGGGGAATTGGTACGGAAGTTGTGCCTACCGGCAGCACTTCGGTTAACCTTGCATTCACCTGTGTTCATGGAAGTGTACCTTCCAACCTTTCGGGGATAAGTATTGAACCCCACCTGCTGGACACGCACTATATGGAAACATGGGGCAGAGCCATCTCAGATATTGAGAGCCTCATCGTGAACCTCTACCCCTTGAGAGAGGATTCGGAACACCTTCTCTGGATCAGGGGAAACGGAACGGAAAAACCGTGGCGAACCTCCCCGTCACCGCTTCCACCTCCATCCGCTCGATATCAGGTTGAAATGACCGTGCATCCGATTGCAGAACATCCTCTCAGAGATTTCAATGCCTCGAATATACCCTGTGCGGTTGAAATAGAGCTGCCCGGACGCCTTTCCGATCCGCAACGGGGACCAGTAATGAAAGCAATTCTTGAGCGGATAATCGGAAGGGATGTTCTTTCAGGATTCGAGAATGAAATCCACTTTGATGTTGAATGCGGTATTATGGGAGATGTTTCCATCTGGCTGATAAACGGAGATGGATCAGCAATTCAGGATACTCATAGATCGGAAGTGTTTGAGAGATTACGTAATTCCATACTTGTTCCTCCGGGCAATACCCTGATAGGCAACGCAGTAGTCAGGGCTTCCTATCTTGAGGGAGAGCCTCTGGATTCCATCGGTGTAAGGGAAGTTTCGATGGAACTGATGAACATTCTATATCCGGATCAATAACCGGTCATTGATAATTATCGAGGCGGTGTATAAGAATCAGAGACTAACCTTGATACATTCGATTCGGGCGTGGTACTTTACGACATGGTAATGGTGAAAGATCTCTGAATTCAGTTAGTGCGGAGCAATAACCAATTCTACGACAGTCGCTATCCTTCATTTATTTGACATACTCATTGACTTTGTATTGATTCAGTATTATGTGACATTTAGCTATTTTTCTCATTATCATTCAATGGAGGTTGAAATGAAAACAGCTGTTATCCTTCTATTTTGTGTGTTCCTTGCTCTGTCAGCAATGGACAGAACTTCGGGATCATCAGGACATAATAATCCTGCTTTATTCAGAGGAAGTTACACGGTTCTAGCATCGTATGCAGTCGGGCTTGGCTCATCCTATGGTCTCGCTATTCAGAATGATGTTACAAACAGTATATGGATATCCCAGTACAGCCCGTTGACAAATAACGAGTTCGACATGTCAACAGGCTCTGCCACCGGTTATACATGGCCTATTTATAACGGAGTTGATCCGGATGACATGGGATACTGTGTGTACTCAAGCTCTCCCAACGAGTTCTTCTTCGGCGACTGGGTATCAAATAACATCCAGATATACGATGTCTCCACAACCGGTGTTGATCCCTATTTCGTAAGAGATTTAACTGGTCCTTCAGCCTGGACCCATATTTGTGGTGTAGATGCCGGACACGACAATCTTTATGTTAGCTGCTTCTTTGCGGATGAAATCGCATGGGGTGCATATACCGGAACAGAATCCACAGTTACATGGACTACGGCGGCTTTTAATGCTGTTTCCGGCGTGTCTGTATGGGATAATTATCTCTTCGTATGCTGTCAGATAACAGGTGCTGACAATATCTTCATATTCGAACTCTATGCCGATGGAAGCGTGAACATGACCCCGGTCTGGTCCTGTCAGTTCGATGAAGGTGGCTACCCCGGAGGTGGCATTGACTACGACGGAGATTATCTATGGGTCTTTCAGCAGAATAGCAACCTTTCAAAGCTGGATATTGACTGGATTCCCACTGCCCTGCAGAGAGATACATGGGGAGCTATCAAATCGACCTTCTAGCATGAATCTTAATGCTCCTACGGACCAGGCTGATGAGAATCAGCGGTAGAAACAGCCCTCTTTAATGGGGGCTGTTTCTCTTTCAAATAATTTCCTTCAGAGCATTCACTCAGCCGTTAGAGTCTGTACGTTCAGCCAGTTCATCCCATATTTACTGGTAATCCTGGATTCCCTGGAGGACGGAAGCTGTTCCTTCTGAAAGTCAACAAGCCTTGCGCTGTCAGGGATGATTTAAGGATCCTGCAGAAGAGGTTCCAGCTCTTCGCATTTCATTTCAATAGGAAACAGCCTATTCTAAACTATGCCCGGACCCGCGTTACCCGCGGACATACTTGTTCAGAGATGAGATCATCTATAATATTCTTCATGAATCATCACATCTGCAACGAGTAACGTGGAGGAAACAAAATGACAGTTATATGGGAGCAGATAAAGAAAACATTTGATGCCGAGAATATCTCAATACCCTATCCTCAGCTTGATGTTCATATGGACAGGGAGTGATCTGTACCCTCAGTTCGCTGCAGTAGCGCCTGAAGGGCTTGAAGCCTGTTCTGCCGCTATGAACTTAGATTCAGGAAAGTTCGCAATACGGTTGCAATTGTTCCGTAAAGTATGTATTGTAAATATGTTCATAATACTTGATTAGGTTTTATAACAGAAAGAGAGGGGTTCAATATCATGCGTTATTTGATTTTAGCAATTCTGATGATCGTACCGGTTGGAGTATTCGCACAGAGTATTCATCAGGTTGATACTGACTTCAGCAGTGAGTGGGAAGCAACAGGTTTCAATAACGGCAGGGCCATTGTCAGAGACGCCGATGGCTTCTTCCATATCGTGTACCATACCCAGGACAATCCGGATTCCGCACCGGGCGGATTCTGTGATATCTGGTATTCGCATACGCTGATTCCTGCACCTCCCACCAGTTCAGCTGACTGGGCACCTGCTGTGAAGATCGTCAGTCTTCCGGGCGATGACCGATATCCTTCAATCGCGATCGAACACGGTTCCGCAGGTGTTTCCAATGACAACGATATGCTTCATGTTGTATGGCAACACTGTGATCCGGGAGGTGTGTACGATATCTTCTATTGTTCAAGTCCCAATGCTCTGGCTCCCCCTCCGGATGTCTGGAGTCTTCCGATACCCATATATGCGAGTATTCATAATTCGCTTGTTCCGGACATAGATTGTTCACTTGGCAACATACTTCATGTTGTCTGGCAAGAAGAGGATGTCGATCCTTCCTCTGAGATCTACTATTCGCAGAGTCCGGATAATGGAGTTACATGGTCCCCTTTCACGAACATAAGTATGACAATTGGAGTAAACAGCCAGATGCCGGATGTCGCCACAATCATTGATTTCATGGGCCCTCCATCGGATTACACCTACTGTTCGGACGTTGTTCATGTGGTGTGGAATGATGACTACTTTGTTCCATCACCCCCACACATCCTCTACACATTAAGTCCCGATGCGGGGGTATCATGGATTCCTTTCGAGGACGTAACTATTTTATCGTCAGCAAATGGATGGGATGGATATCCATCTCTCACTGTTGACAGAGATGATATCCCGCATGTTGCATGGATGACAGAACTCTGGGCACATGATCCTGACACACCGGGCCCTTACATTCCCGGTGTTGATCCTACCGTATTGAACAGCTTCCCCGGACCTGATCCCGGAATGTACTATACCCTGTGCAATTTCATCCTTTACAGCTGGCGCCCCGGTGGAATGTGGAATCCATTTGAAACCGTAAGTGGTGGGGTGGTTACAGACGATGAGTTTCCTTCGATAGCTGTTGATCCGTACAATAATTTATGGATCGGATATCAGATTTTCGATTATACAGACTACGAAATAGTCGGGGCCACGAAGACCATAGGCGCTCCTCCACCCTGGAATCTGGGGAACCTTTCAAACGATCCTGGTCACGATGATCTGTTCCCGTCCACTGCCACAAAGAAAGCCGGCACCTCTTCACCGGGATACGATGTTACCTGGACGAAGATTGACATGGATGGATCAGCCGGAGGCCATTTTCCTCCAGCCGCACTGTCTCCCGCTCATGGGATATGGTTCACTGGAAACACGACATACGCACCTCCGGTTGCGATCGGTGACAGTCCTGAGGGAATCCTTCCGGGGGGTTTCTTTGTCTACCCCAACCCGGTTCTCTCGGGCGCCTGGATATTCACGGGTGAATCCAGCGGATTGGTCAAGATCTTTGATCTCAGCGGGCGTGTTGTGTTCAGGGAAACCGTTATGCCGGAAAATAACGGAAATTGCTTCTGGGGAGCAGTTGACAGCAACGGTACACCCATTCCCAACGGCCATTACATTGTTACGGTTCAGAATGGAGACTTACTGGAAACCCGGTCCATAATAGTCGCCAGATAGCGGATTCAGAACGGTGCGGGGAGAGAAGT
>DAOWFD010000424.1 GCA_030638185.1 Candidatus Aegiribacteria sp. | reverse complement strand
GGGTGATGTCCACTGTCTCGACAGCTACAAGACTGGGGCGGTTTATTGAAAGAGCATCCCTTGACAAGATGCACAGGAATCTTGTGATTTCCGTTCATCCGAAACTTGCCGAGTATCTGCATGAAGAGGAGGGAAAGAGAATTAACCATATCACGTCTATTTCCCAGCTCAGCATCGATATCCGGGAGGATGATCAGCTCAGAGTCGATGAATTTAAAGTATACTCATTAAATGCACATGAAGAGATAACGAGTCTCTACAGTCGTTCAGGAAAATCCTGACTCACTGACTATAGAAAATGAATATTAATACGGAGGTGAACAGTTGTACGCAATAATTGAAACCGGTGGATTGCAGTTCAGAGTGGAACCAGGTATGAAACTGAATGTACCCAGAATCGTATCCGGAGAAGGTGATTCAATTAACCTTGGAAAAATCCTTTTGATTGGTGACGGTGATGATGTGGAAATTGGAACCCCTCTGGTTAAAGGTGCTTCTGTGGAAGCGGAAGTGCTTGAGCACGGCAGGGGGAAGAAAATCACTGTTTATAAGCGGAAACGGCGCAAGGGATACGAAAGAACTCAGGGGCATCGCCAGGATTACTCAAAAATAGAGATCAAATCGATTAGCAGAGGATAGAAGATTCATCATGGCTAAATCACCGGTACTGTCCGGAAAAGCGTTCGCGAAGGAAGTACGGAGAAACCTCGCAGATGAGATTAAACTGATCGTCGACCGGCCTCCCGGGTTGGCCGTGGTTATCGTTGGAGACGATCCCGCGAGCCGGGTATATGTTTCAATGAAGGAGAAAGCCTGCGGTAAAGCTGGAATAGACAGTAGTGTAGTAAGGCTTGACGAATCGGTCTCACAGAAGGGGCTTCTTCAGGAAATAAACAGGCTCAATGAGGATCCGTCCGTTGACGGAATACTGTGTCAGCTTCCTCTTCCCGGGCATATATCAGCCAATATCGTGGCTTCTGCGATACTGCCCGAAAAAGATGTAGACGGGTTCCATCCCGAAAATGTGGGCAGGCTTTGGAGGGGGGAAGATGGTCTCTTCCCGTGTACCCCCGTCGGGATCATCGCCCTCATGAAACACAGCAATATCGATATCGACGGCGCTGATGCCGTTATTGTAGGAAGAAGCAACATAGTAGGGAAACCCATGGCTGCGCTTCTTCTTCGAGAGCACGCAACGGTTACATTGGCTCATTCACACACCTCTGATCTGAAGGGTCTCTGCAGGAAGGCCGACATACTCGTAGCTGCCGTGGGGCGTCCACATTTCATAACGAGAGATTTCGTCAAACCCGGAGCAACGGTTATAGATGTCGGTATCAGCCGGACCGATGATGGTCTCGTCGGTGATGTTGATTTTGATAACGTCGCCCCGATCTGCGGAGCAATAACTCCGGTTCCCGGCGGGGTAGGGCCTCTTACCATCGCTTTCCTTCTCTCCAACACCGTGAAAGCCTGGAAGCGTGTTGGGGTCGTATCTTGAATTTTGGTGTTTTTCTCTCTATTGATTATTCTCAAGATTCTTTATGATTTTACTGATAGTACTGTAATGCATTCCAGAATGTTTAGCAATCTCCTGCTGGCTATAACCATGTTTTGTATGAGCAGTATAGATAGCTCTATTACGACTGACTTTATCTGAAGAACCCCTCCGTGACAATATAGGTGAGACAATTCCCCTACCGGTAATTAGTGTAGAAGGGCGGGGAGGTTTTATAGATGAAAGTACTACAGTTCAAGAGAGAGCAGGCGGAGCAACTATCTGCTCCGCCTGTAACAAACACAAATACGAAATCAGTGGAGAAGCACCATTCTCTTTACCATGGAATCCTCACCGGATTCTAGCATAACAAAATACGCTCCAACAGGATGAACATTAGAATTGTACGATACAATAGTGCTTCCTGTGCCACTTTCTTGTGATACGATTCTTCCAGCCATATCATACACACTCAGTGTGAACTCCTGGTCATCGGCAACCAAAACTTGCACATTCACAGAAACTCCAGCGTTATTCAGTATCTGCAGGGAATTTCTACCAAGAGAATGCAATCCATCAGTAAATGAGTCGTTACGAGTATTAGTTATCCGGAAGAGGGCTGCCGAGAACTCTGGAAGAGTAAAGAGGTTGACATACAATCCTGGAATATCATCAGTCCCGTTGATCAAGCTGCAGGAGATTCCTTCACTTTGTACAGCATCTGGTGATTCAGGATTGTTATTATAAGGTGGTACCCAGTCTTCTGGTGCATATACGATCT
>DAOWFD010000061.1 GCA_030638185.1 Candidatus Aegiribacteria sp. | reverse complement strand
AGTTGCTGTATCCGTTGACAAGCTCGGCGTAGTCGTAGGTTTGTGAGTACATAAGACCGTCAATGCTGACCATGCCGTTGCCTTCGGAGTGCTGATTGCCAAGATCGGCATCTAGCGCAAAGGCAGAAGCTGCTGCGATAACAAGTGCAAATACGAACAGTTTCATGGTTACCTTTCCTTTCATAAAGGGTTAAACTTACATGAATACTAAACCGGTCATTATCCAGTGTCAACCTTAAGAAAACTTATGAGATCGGCCCTCCACACCTGCTGTTGCTGAATTGCGAATCCGCATAATCAATAGGATACCAGAAGAAGAGGGCGAGTAACTCCTGCTCTTATCTGAGTCCTTCCTGACATGCTTGCCGTATTTCCCTCAGAGTTTCTCAGAAAGTCAGCGGATTCATCATTCATTGGGATATTACCGAAACCTTCAGTCAGTATCATCGTGAACGGGATGTTCTCATCTCCAGTGATAGCAACACCCAGCTCTTTTCCGTAAAATGAGACCCAGTCATAAGCAGGGATGGAAGGTGCGATGATCCCGGAAACACCGGATTCAGCGGCTCTTCTCAGGAAAGATTCATCAATCGGTTTTAAGGAGAAGACGATGGCTCCTTCCAGCAAAGTGCCGTTTTCCAGGTTCAGAATCTCGTTGAGAGGGCCGCTGTTTTTCCCTCCGAAACCGATAACCCCCTGAAGCCTTGTACCCGTGCCCTGAACTGTTGCGGACTGTCCCTGGATTACTTCGGAAACTGATCCATGGACGTGGGAGTGCATCTTAACGGGATTGATATCGTACTGCAGCGTGACTGTTCCTTTCTTTGCGTCGATCTCTTTAAGAATTCCGCTGGAGGGGGCTTTAACGAAGATTGACCTAGATAGATCAGATGCGAGAACCTGTTCAGCGCCTACGAAGTCGCCCTGCTTGAACTTAAGATACGCTTTGATATGCCTTGGTTTGATCTCGAGTTGACCGGCTACATCAACTATGTGTGGTTTTTCGTCATAATCCTGGATTTCCCTCAGAATAATGAGACCGTTTTTCTCGATCTTTATTATCATTCCCCTGACTGTTGACCGGAAAGTGAAGTCGAATCCGGTTATCCCCTTTCGATGGACCTTGTACAAGGGCTGGTTCAGGTTTATTGTGTCACCCACACCGACCAGAAGACCGCTCCTAACCTCTTCGGGAGTAAGGTGTCTGTCGTACCCGGGGATCCGGTTGAGATCGATGATAAAAAGTCTCGGCGGCTCGAAACGATTTTCTCCAAGCAGAGTACCTGGCTCGATGTGGTCACCCTCACTGACGAAGATTTCACCTTCATAGGGGAGTCTGTATTCGACTTCCCAGTCTCCGGTTTTGATTTGACCATGCTCAGGTGACAGTTTAGAGCTGAATGTGATATCCCTGTGTTCGAATTCAGTAATACCTGACCTGGACAGGGGAATATCCAGCCCGTGTTTCCCTCTTCCTCTGCAGTCGATGATAATGGGAAGATCCGTCGAGAGGTGTTCGATTCCGTTCGAACAAAGTATTACATCTTCCGAAGTAGTGAGGTTCAGATTCCCTCCCGATTTGAGGAAGAGTATCTCACCACCGCACACTTTCCAGTCTCTGTTTGAATTGCTGTCGTGAACCTCGAGCGCTGTTCTGTTCCTCACAATCTTTCCGGTGGGAGCGACTACCCATCCGATTTCCCTGAGACATTCTTCTCTGAACAGGTTGAGCGCGGCTTCTGAATCGATTTCGGACAGAACACCCAGATGAGGACACCTGAAGTGTCTGTCAATGGCAATTCGGGTTATTCCTTTCGGTAGAAAAGCTTCTGCTAGTATCCAAAAAGCATCGATCGTGTCCGAGTGGGAGATAATGCCACCCGCACCGATAATAGTACCTATATCCGAAACGATGAAGCTGGATTCAGTTTTGCAGGTGTAAAATACCTCATCGAATTCCTTCCGGTTTCTCTGCTTCATACGATCCAGGAAGCCGACTCTGCTGGTTTTGAAGCAGGTTTCCATATGATCAGCCCACGCGGATCTTGCTCCTTCAATAGCTACAGCCTGTTCGAGCAGCGCTTCTCCTTCCGTGGAGGGAACAGATGTTGGAGCAAGAGTTTTGTTGAAGATGTAGTTTCTTATCTCGCTCTCTTTGAAAGAGGGTGGAAGATGGCGCGTGATGGCTTCGATGCCGACATCAGCAAGTATATTGGAGATAGAGTAGCTCATTCCGGTATTGGCAGCAACGGTTCTGGAATACTCACCCGAGATACTCGAGAAGATGTCAGTAGTTGCTCCACCCATGTCCATCATGACCACGGATTCATTCTGACTGTCTCCGTAGAGCTTCAGAATATTCTCAACACCAACTGGAGTCGGGAGAATATCAGAAATTGTATGGTTTTTCAGCTCCGAATATCCAGGTGCCCTCTCCATCACGTTTTCCATGAAGAGTCTGTGGACTTCTTGTCTTGCGGGATCCGTATTAAGTTCCGTCATTGATGGGCGAACGTTGTCAACGATACTTATTTCAAAAGTATCCTTGAGCACCTGCTGAATAAATGGCCTGGCTTCTCTGTTGCCACAGAAGACCAGAGGGATCTTCATGTTCTGCCTGAATTTGGGCTGTGGATTCGCGAGGGTAAGCAGTTCAGCCAGCCGCACAACTCCGGCTATCGCTCCTCCATCTGTACCTCCGGCAAGAAGAATCATATCAGGATGAAGATCCTGTATGTACATCATTTTCTCAACTGCTGGAAGCTCATCATCGATGGTAATTGTTCTTAGAATGACTCCACCGGCTCCACATGCTGTATTCTCAGCGATTCTGCCGGTCTCCGTTGAGGTTAACCCGAAGACGAGCATCTGAAGACCTCCACCTGCGGAACTTGTCGTAAGATATGGTACCGAAGGCATACTTTTTCCCCGTGAAAGCATCTCTCCAGTCTGGGATTCCAGCATTTGAATTGCCCTGGAGACTCCAATGCACACATCTTCATCAGGTTTTTCGACCGTCGTAGGTACATCCGCCATGGAAGCGAATTTTAGTTTATTGTCGCCATCGCGGGAGAGGAGAAGAGCTTTGGTGGTTGTGCTGCCAATATCTGTAATCAGAAGCAGCCCAGTACTTCTCTGCTGCATGTGATTTCCGACTGCATCTGATGTACTATCGATTGATTTCATGATATTCCCTTCAGTCAACATAGCATTAATTAATTAATCGTACTGTGTCTGAATGATGTCAATTATCCATTTCCGAAATGAATCTTATTGCCCGGATTCACTCTTTGTATAATAGTACATATTCTTGAAGATGTTTGTATTCAATGCTCTGATTTCTCAGAATATCACATACATAGATTCCAGGGAGGAAAACCAGATGGCAATCGTAATTGATGGGACCGGTCTTACCGTAGAAAAACTGATAAGAATCGCAAGGCACGGCGAAGAGGTTGAACTTTCACCCGCTGCCGAGGATAGAATCAGGAATTGCCGCAGCATGATCGATAGAAAACTGGCAGCCAGAGAGATCATGTACGGCGTGAACACCGGTATTGGTGAATTCTCGGAGACACTGCTGAATGAGGAAGAAGTTAAGCTGTTCCAGAAATATCTTGTTTACAATCACGCCGCCGGAATTGGTGATCCTGCTCCGCTTGAGTATGTCAGGGGAGCGATGGTGTCCCGCGTGAATGTTCACGCAAAAGGACATTCAGCGATGAGACTTGAGATTACACAACTCCTTGTTAACATGCTTAACAGGGGTGTTACTCCATTTGTATGCCAGAAAGGTTCTGTTGGTGCCTGTGGTGACCTTGCCCCCATGTCTCAGATTGCGCTTGTGGTAATTGGTGAGGGTGAGGCTTATTACAATGGTGAGCTTCTGTCCGGATCGGAAGCTCTCAAGCGTGCCGGGCTTGAACCCGAAGTATTCCATGCGCGTGATGGTCTTGCGATAATCAACGGATCAAACCTTCTCAACGCAATGAATACCATTCACCTGTATGATATGAACAGATGGCTTAAACAGGCGGAAATCGCCGCCGCGATGAGCCTTGAAGCTCTCATCGCCAACTTCAAGCCATATAACGAGAAGCTTCACAGAGCCAGGGGATTTTCAGGTGCTGTGCGAACAGCGAACGCTCTTATGAGATGTATTGAAGGAAGCGAGCTTCTCGAAGGCGGAAAGAAAAAGGTTCAGGATGCCTACTCAATGAGAAGCACCCCTCAGGTTATCGGTGCCGCACATGACGCGCTTGTATATGCAAGGAGTCAGGTCGAGATTGAATTGAACGGAGTAGGCGACAACCCTGTATTTTTCCCGGATGAGAATATCGTTCTTACCGGGGCAAACTTCCAGGGAACTCCTGTATCTCTTCCCATGGATATGATGGGAGTTGCCATTACAATGGTCTCGGTTATGTCCGAGCGAAGGTTGAACAGGATTCTTAATCCGGCACTTTCCGTTGGGCTGACGCCTTTCCTCGCCGAGAAACCCGGACTCTACAGCGGTCACATGCTCAGCCAGTACACGGCAGGGATGCTCATTGTTGAACAGAGAGCGCTTTCAGCGCCTTCAGCCTGTGCTTCGATTCCAGCCGCAGCTGATCAGGAAGACTTCGTGAGCATGGGAATGAATACAGCAATTCAGAACCACCAGATTCTGGAAAACGCATACGGTATACTCGGTATTGAATTAATCGCGGCGGCAGACGGACTTGACCAGAGGAACCATAAACCCGGCAGGGGTGTTTCTGCTGCGTATAATGTAATAAGGAAGCACATAGAGCATCTTGGTGAGGATCGACCTCTTTATCCTGATCACACCAGAATGGCGGAAGTAGTTAAATCATGCGAAATACTGGAAGCAGTTGAAGCTGAGGTAGGATCGCTGGAATAGGAGAGAACTGATGAATCGGTTTATCCTCGTACTCGCGTTTGTTATCGTATTTGTTTCTTCCGGATTGGCGGTTCCCGAGGGAATACCTATTCAGTACATGGATTCAAGGGGACGAATGCCGATGTCCACAGCTGACCGGATTGCGATAACAGGAGATCGGGGATCATATCTCCGGACAGTAACCGCTCAAACCTGTGGATCGGACGCGGAAAAAGTCGTTCTTCTGGTCGAAGAAGATATTAATTCCGACATCAGTGCTTCACTTGCCACTTTCCAGGCTGACCTAGAAGCTGAAGGATACGTTGTGGATATCTGGTTGATTTCAGGTGGTACAGCGGTTGATATCAGGAATGATCTTAAGACTGAATACACTTCCGGTGATCTCGTCGGAGCGATCTGTATTGGTGACATTCCCACCGGATGGATGGATGGAGAAGAGGGAGAGTATCCTGTTGATGTCTTTCTGATGGATATGAATGGAACCTGGAACGATCCTGATTCCGATGGTTTGTATGAATCAGCCAGCAATGAGGGACCTGAAATCTGGGTCGGCAGGTTGACTCCAACCTACATGACGTATGGTGGAGCGGCAGAAATGCTGAATGATTACTTCGCCAGAAATCATGCCTACAGAACAGGCACTCTGACCCTTCCCGACAGAGCACTGGCGTATGAGGAAGCTTTCACCGGACTCACGCAGTATCTTGATCTTCTGTATCCTGTTGTTGTCAGGAAAACCAATCCTTCAGGAACGAACGCGGATGATTTCAAAGCCGAACTGCTGAACGGATATGAATGGGTTCATCTTATCTCCCATTCGAGCCCATGGGGAAGCAGTTTCCATGATGGAGGCTCTGGAGGGACTTTTAATAATTTTGAAGTACTTCCGCTCGACCCGCATGCTTTTTTCTACGTTCTCAACTGCTGTTCCAACGGCCGATGGACTGAAGTGGACAATCTCGCGAACAGTTATATCTGGAGTGATTCCTACGGTCTCGCTGTGCTTGCACAGGCCAAGCTGGACTATACCAATTATTTCCAGGCGTACTATCAGTCCCTTGCATCAGGGAACTGCCTCGGAGCGGCTTACAGGACATGGCTGGCGGCAAACATGTTTTATGCACACGCCGCAGTGCTTCTTGGTGATCCTACTTTAAAACCTAGAATGAGCGGTATATGCCTGGGTTCCACGTTTGAAGAGAGGTTAACGTACGGTTCGGACAGCTGGCTGGCGAGCGAGATCACCGACGGACTTCATACTCAGGGGCGGGTGGATACGTATTCCGATCCATCCTCAGGTGAAGTTTTTGCCGTCTGCGGATCATCCTATCCTGTCCGCGCTAATATCATGGCTACACGTTCTGATGGAGATACGTGGACAGAACCGGTTTTAGTATGTCAGCACACATACTGGGACTGGCATCCAACTGTCGGAGGAGATGGCACCGGCAATGTCTGGACTGCCTGGCAGAGCATGGATAATAACTGGAATGGTTACGATATCTACATCTCTCAATGGAATGGTTCATCATGGGGCAGCGAAACCATCCTTACATCCGGTGATCCCTTCGAGGTGGAACCTGCAATGGATGGAGGTAACGGCCACGCATGGCTTGTCTGGCAGAAGTGGCAGAACGCGTCCACAGACATCGAAGGTATTATCTGGACAGGATCCAGCTGGTCATCGATATTCACGTTGTCATCCGAAGAAGGCGATGAGCGTTATCCGGATATCGCTTACGGCGGAGATGGTTTTGGTCTGGTATATCATGCAAGGCGTGACGGTAACTGGGTGATCGGATTCCGAGATGCTCCCGATTCGGGAACATTCAGCAGTGAAACTGTCATTTCATCAGTCGATGAAAACAGCCGCTACGCATGCATCACAAGTGATGGCGCGAATTACTGGGTTACCTGGCAGAATGACGCCGGTGCGATTCTGTGTTCTAATCAGTCCGGGGGTACATGGTCCACTCCTGAAATTGTCTGGCAGGGTTCGGATGTTCAACTTTGCGAGCCGGGATGCATACGCTCCCCGGATGGTAAGCAGTTGGCCGTGCTCTTGAGAGAAGAAAGCCGCAGAAAAAATTCGTATGTGATATTTTCCAATGACGAAGGCAAGACTTGGACTAAACCGGTCGAGCTTCCGGGATCGT
>DAOWFD010000174.1 GCA_030638185.1 Candidatus Aegiribacteria sp. | reverse complement strand
GTCAGCTGTAGGAGAACTGGAAAGCAACCTCGAAATATCGGAAGCGCGGCTCGTGGAAATAAGGACCGAGAAGGAAAAACTTGAGACAGCACGTGAAGAAACCCGCACTGTCCGTGAGGATATTTCCGATGAGATCTCCGAGGTTCAATCGCTGATACGTTCGATGGAGATGGAAGCAGGCCTGCTTCAAGCCAGGATCAGAAGCCTTAGAGAAGCGGAGCCTTCATCCCGTGAAGGTCAGCCGGTGATATCCTCCCGCATGTCAGTCCGCGTGGGAATGGGTATCGCTGTGGGAGCATGGCTTGATTCATTCCAGGACTCGATGATCTGGGACAGTCCCGGTGTTCTTCCCGATGGAGACAACGGCGAGCGTTATTACCTGAACTTCAGGGAGCCTGCCAGACCTGAGATTCCGGATGGAGCCGTATGGCTTCCTGACTGCCTTGAAGAGGATTCCCACAGCAGTCTCAGAAATTTGTTTGCCGGAGCGATTGTCGCACCGGACAGGGGAAAGGCTGCGCAGTGGTTCTTCAGCGGTATAGACCTGGATATTGTAACAAAAAAAGGTGATCTGTTCCGGAAGGACGGCCTTGTAAGGCTGGGAGTCCCGGAATCCGGCGGAGGAGTGATCGAAAGGGAAGCTCTGGCTCTGGAAGCGGAAAAGAAGGTTCTTGGCCATACGCGCGAATTGGGAACACGCCGTTCAGCCGAAACGGAACTTCTGGAAAGACTGAAAGTGTCAGAGGCCTCCTTTGAAGATTTACGCATACAGATATCCGTCAACGAGAGGGAAGAGGCGTCACTGCAGGCCACCGTTACAGGTTACGGGAAAAGAATGAGCGAGCTGCATTCCGAATTGAAAGCTATTGAGGAAAAGCTTCCAGCCCTCCGGCAGATCTCACGTGAGCAGGATTCCGTAGAAAATACGGAGAAACTGCAGCTTTCCAGAGAAGGTATGGACCGATTGTCAGCTACTCTGCAGGAAATCGAGAAGCGGAGGGAGAACCTTGGCGCTGAACTGAACAGCCTGATCAGGGAGGAGAACAGGGCGAAGCTTGAACTGTCGAAACATGAGACATCACTGAAGCAGACGGAAACCGATAGAAAGCGTCTCCTCGCCGGCTCATCCGAAGCAGATGAAAGAAGCGGTGAGATCGATGAGAGAATCAGGGAGTTGAGGGATAGAGGAACCGAACTTAACGATTCAATCGTGGAGTTCAGGATGAAGCTTGAGAGTGTTTCCGTCCTCAGGGAGGAAGCCGAGAACAGCAGGACCGAAGCAAGCAGAGAACGAGCTGACTGGCTGGAGAGATCAAAACAGGCTGATGAGGAACTGATGCTGCAGCGGGAGGAGCTATCCGCTACTCGCGAGGAGAAGGCCTCGGTATCCGGTGAAATGGAAATCGTCAGAAGCCGTTTCGAAGAACTCAACGGGAAGGAGCTGACGCTTCCAGATGAGGACAGTCGATACTGGGAGCATTCCGATGAGAAGCTCTTTCAGGAGCTTGAAAAGCAGATGGGTTACAGGGAGAATCTTGGTCCGGTGAACATGCTGGCTGTAGCCGAATATGAGGAAGCCAGAAAAAGGGTTGAATTTCTTGATGGGCAGAGGAATGATTTAAGCGATGCAGTGGAATCCCTCGTGAGCGCCATCAGCGAGATCAACAGAACAGCCGCCAGGAAGTTCGATGAAACATTCGTTGAGGTCAGGAAACATTTCAAGGACATGTTCACAAGTCTTTTCGGCGGAGGTGAAGCCGATATAATAGCTTTAGATTCGGAGGACTCCCTGGAAGGCGGAGTGCAGATCGTAGCCAGACCCCCCGGCAAGAAGCTTGAGAATATCACAGCGCTTTCCAGCGGCGAACGGGCCATGACTGCAGCCGCGCTCCTCTTTGCCCTGTACCTTGTGAAGCCGTCCCCCTTCTGCCTGCTGGATGAGCTTGATGCTCCACTGGATGACGCGAACGTGGATAACTTCATCAACCTGCTCAGGGGATTTGTACAAAGAACCCAGTTCATCGTCATTACCCATAACAAGAGGACGATGGAAGCTGCCGACCGTCTATTCGGAATAACCATGGCGGAAATGGGTGTTTCATCCATGACTTCAGTCAGCCTTGAGAAGGCCCATATGATCAGTGAAGGCTGAGTATTGCAGTGGCTTTTAACCTTAAAAAAAAGCTCAGGAAAAGCAGCGACGCTCTTGCCGGAAAACTTGACAGGCTCTTCGGGGGTGCAGCTATTGAAGACGCGGATCTGGAAGAGACGGAAGAGATTCTCCTTGGAAGCGACCTCGGCTGGGAACTTACCGAGAAAGTAATCGATGAACTTCCCCGAAAGGTCAGAAAATCCGGACTCTCCTGGAAGGAAGCCCTGGCTTTGATTCTGATCGAGAATACACCTCTCCCCGGATTTGAGACCATAGAAGCTAGACCATTTGTTACTGTTGTAGTGGGCGTTAACGGTGCTGGAAAGACTACAACCATCGCCCGTCTTGCCGCAAGGTTTCAGAGGAAAAATGAAAAAGTACTTATGGCATGTGCCGATACATTCAGAGCCGCAGCTGCGGAGCAGCTTGAGGTATGGGCTGACAGGCTCGGGACAACCGTGCTTACCCAGTTACCCGGATCCGATGCGGCCGCTATAGCATTTGATGCCGTAAAACGCGGTCTCAGCAGGGATTACGATTCGGTGATAATTGATACCGCTGGCAGACTCCCCAACAAAAAGGAGCTTCTCGATGAACTGGCTAAGATACACAGAGTGTGCGGCAAGGCGATGGAGTCCGCTCCCCACGAGGTACTGCTGGTTCTGGATGGAACAGTGGGCCAGAACGCAAAGGCCCAGACCGAGCAGTTCATGAAAGCATTACCTATTACAGGGCTTGTAGTTACGAAGCTTGATGGAACGGCCAGGGGAGGATCCGTACTTGCAATGGCCAGTCAGCTGAGCGTACCGGTCAAATACATCGGTGTGGGTGAGGGAAGCGAAGACCTTCTTGATTTTAACCTTGAATCCTACGTTCGAGCGCTGCTCGGAATGGATGAGGCGGGCTGATGATGCTGAAGATCGAAAACCTCTCTAAAGCATACGGAGATACGAACGCTGTTACAGATCTTTACCTTGACATCCCTTCCGGCGAAGTATTCGGGCTCCTCGGCCCCAACGGCGCGGGTAAGACAACCACTCTGAAAATGATACCGGGGCTTGTAGTACCCGACAGGGGACGTATCGAGGTTAATTCCATAGACTCGTCAGAGGATCCTGAGGGTTTAAGGGCTCAGATCGCCTATATACCCGATGAGCCAACCATTTATCCCAGGCTGTCCGGAAGAGAATTCCTCAGGTTCACAGGCAGAATGAGAGATATTCCTCCTGATGAACTGGAGAGAAGAATTGCTTTTCACGAGGAACTTTTCGACATGAGCGAGTGGCTTGACAGCAGGGCCGAGGGTTATTCCCACGGTATGATACAGAGAGTTGTTCTCTCCGTGGCTTTCATAGCGCGTCCGGCTCTATATGTTATAGACGAGCCCCTCGTAGGGCTTGATCCCGCAACCGCTGAAACCTTCAACAGGATGGCCAGAGCCGCCGCGGCTTCAGGGGCAGCGATCATACTTTCAACCCATACGCTTCCAGTGGCAAGGGCTTTCTGCGACAGGCTGGGTATTATACATGAAGGACGACTGATAGAAGTTTTCAGAACCGATCAGATCGGCGGAGAAGACCTGCAGGATATCTTTTTCAAACTAACCGGTACCGGCCCCTCTGATGTTGCAGACTTCTTTTCCTGTACAGGCAGCGGTTCTTAACCCGGGTTAATCCCGGCAGAACCGGACACTGTATTGCGACCCCAGATAGTCCTTCAGCCATTGTGTTCCGTCGACTTGTACAGTATTCACATTTGAATAAATGTTCCGGTAAACGATCCGGTTGATGCAGTTAATTTGCATACTGGTATCGATTGTTGTATAAATAATAATGAAGAGTGTTTATGAAATAGTTAGTGCAATTGTATCAAAATAATATAGTTATTTATTCGCTACTAATAGATAATGTGATAGTAATGATATGATTCAGGACGTGAATCCGAGAAAGGAATCAGTTATGAAATTTGTCATATCTCTTCTAATTCTTACTGCTGTCGCAGCAGCAAATCCCGGTCCACTTGGCGAAGGACCTGGAATATCGGCGCCTGCTGATCAAAATGGTACAGATGGCTACGAAATTACGGTTCTTAATACTTTCGAGACTCCATATACTACTCAGATCCTAGGACTGGACTACAATGATGGGTTCAACAGTCTTCTCTTCATCTCTAATGCTGAGGACAAATTATATGACTGTAGCGCTGACGATGGAACAGAATTAAATTCATATGCGCTGGATCCAGCCAACGGCTCTTCTTTTGGTATGGCAGACGGAGGAACATATGCCCATGTAAACGATTTTGATAATACTGATGTCTATTTCTTCAATGGTTCAGTATGGGGTACCTATACCAATCCGTATAATACTGACGGTAGAGGAATGGATTTCGATGGTACGTATGTCTGGGAAGCTTTCGGTCCATACACGGCGACTTATGGCGCAGCCTGCGCCTTTGATCAGACCGGAGTTCTTCTAGGTTCCTGGAATCTTCCCGGGATCACTACCCAACTCAGCGGACTGGCAGTATTTGATACGAGAACCGATGCAATAGTGATTGCAGTAACAGCATATTGGGAACACTTTATCTGGTTCTACGAATTCTCCGGTTCCTCTATGACTCTACTCGGAAGTGCGCCATTGCCGGTATCCGCAGATATATATCTCTCACTGGGATTGTGCTACTCATCAGAAAGAGATACTTTCTTCTTGTCATACAAGGATAACAGTTCGGTTTTCCATATATCGGAGCTTCAAATAACGGAAACATCTCTGGAACACTCAACCTGGGGAAACATCAAGACCAGTTTCTGATAAAATGGAAAGCGGGGCCTCCCCTGTAGGAATACTGTCGATTTGATGAGGTGACAGATGACCAACACTGATAAACACAGGGATTCTTCAAATTCAAAGAGTACCTACATCCTTGAATCTATTGCTGAGAATGAGCGACTCCTTCTCTCCTTTTCTGATCCTGATGAAATCATGGATACTATCCTCAGAAATCTCGGGGAAGCCGCTGGTGTTTCCCGGGTGTACATTTTCGAAAACTGTACCATTGACGGAACAGTATTTACATCCCAGAGGTTCGAATGGGTTAACGAGGGAATTGTTCCACAGATAGAGGATCCTGAATTGCAGGATATTCCATTATCAGAAGCGGGTTATGACAGGTGGATAGAGGAGCTTTCGAACGATAATATCATATACGGGAATGTTGAGGATTTTCCTGAATCGGAAAAAGCCATGCTTGAGTCTCAGGATATTATCTCGATCCTTGTGATTCCGATCATGCTCAATACCGGATTGTGGGGATTCATAGGATTTGACTTCTGCGAGTCGAAATATTTATGGAGCGAAACTGATATCGCCCTGCTGCGAACTACTGCGGTCAGTATAGGTTCGGCTCTCGAAAGGAAAAGCTCTGAGAAACGTCTTCAAGCGCTATCAGACGCATCTTTTGAGGCGATATTCATACATGAAAAAGGCATCTGTATCGGCCAGAATCTTACCGCGGAGAAAATGTTCGGGTATACCGAAAAGGAAGCTCTGAGCAGATATGGAACGGAATGGGTAATACCGGAAGATAGAGAAAAGGTTACGAATAGCTTGCTTTCCGAAAGCGAAAAACCTTACACTGTTACTGCCTTGCGGAAGGATGGGACTACATTCCCTGCCGAGATTCAATGTAAGATAATGGATTACCATGGGCGCCAGGCAGAATTCATGGCACTCAGGGATATTACCAGACGCGTTCAATCTGAAACATCTCTCAGGAAGAGTGAAGAGGAATACAGAAGAAGCTACAGCATGTTCCGTCTTCTCGCTGATAATATGTCCGATCTCCTCTGGGCAAAGGACATGGAGGGCAGGATCATATTCATAAATAAAGCAGCATGCAGTAAGATGCTGAATTCTGAGGATGTATATGAACCTGTTGGAAAGAAAAGTATTTTCTTCGTTGAGCGTGAAAGAGAATCCCATTCTGACGATCCGGATTGGCACACATTCGGGCAAATATGCGCTAATTCCGATGCGGCAGTTATTGAATCCGGGAAGGCTGAACAATTCGACGAATTTGGCACTGTCAATGGTAAATTCCTTTACCTTGATGTTCACAAAGCTCCTATCCGGGATGAAGATGGCAAAATTATCGGCATTGTAGGGAGTGCCCGGGATGTAACTCATGAGAAAAAGCTTGAGTCGGAGCGGGAGAAAATGATTCTGGCTCTTCGAGCCAGCGAAGATTTCCTCACTGAAGCACAGGAACTGGCGCATCTCGGCAGCTGGACAAAGGATATCAGCACGGGCGAGCGCACATGGTCAAAGGAGATGTTCAAGATAGTCGGATTCGAGCCTCAGTCGGTTACAGATGAATTACTGGATTCAATATTCCATCCTGATGATCATGAAGAATTCATAAATGAAGTGCAGAAAGCTATTGAAGAGCATAAAGAGGTAGTGAATATTGAGTACCGTATACAGCGTCCCGATGGAGAAGTTCGTTATGTGCATGAGAGAATACGAATTGAATATAATGAGGAATTGAAACCTCTCAAGTATTTCGGAACATTTCAGGATATAACCTGGCGCGTCTGGATTGAAAATGAGAAGCTTCAACTTGAGCGGCAGGTGCTCCATTCTCAGAAACTCGAGAGTCTGGGTATACTCGCCGGTGGCATAGCGCACGACTTCAACAACATCCTGATGGGTATTCTCGGCAATGCGGATCTTGCTCTGCAGAACGTCTCTCCTCTCTCACCGGTGAGAGAATACATTAACAATGTCGTATCCTCCTCCAGACACGCTGCGGAACTCTCAAAGCAGATGCTCGCGTATTCCGGAAGAGGAAAGTTTGTTATTGAAGGCATTGATCTCAACGAACTTATCGGTGAGATCATCCATCTTATTGAGATTTCTGTCTCGAAGAACGTAATTCTGAAATTCGATCTGACCGAGAACCTTTCCTGCATTGAAGGTGATGCTGCGCAGCTTCGCCAGGTTATAATGAATCTCGTAACGAACGCCTCAGAAGCGGTTGGAAAGACAAGCGGAGTGATCACTATCTCAACAGGAAATGAATTCTGCAACAGGGAATTCATCGATTCAACAGAGAGCATGGCGTGGGTTGGACTGGAGGAACTGCCGAAGGAAGGGATGTACGTATACATTGAAGTAAGCGATTCCGGTTGTGGTATGAATGAAGAAACGCTCGAGAAGATATTTGATCCGTTCTTTTCAACTAAATTTACCGGACGTGGTCTCGGGATGGCTGCCCTTATAGGAATTGTGCGGGGACACCGGGGGAGTATCCTGATCAATACCGAGATCGGCAAAGGGAGTACTGTCAGAATCTATTTCCCGGAATCTGAAAAAACAGAAGTATCTCATCGGGAGGAAGCATCCGCATTAACGGAATTGACAGCAACGGGTACGATACTGCTGGTAGACGACGAGAAGACTGTCAGAGCTATAGCGGGACAGATGCTTGAGCGTGCTGGATTCAGAGTGATAACCGCGGTTGATGGAATAAAGGCTATAGAGGTTTTCAAGAAACGCTCGGGGGAAATAGACTGTGTTCTGCTCGATTACACAATGCCGCATATGAATGGTGTGGAATGTTTCCACAAACTGCGAGAAATCAAGCCGGGAGTTCCGGTTCTTTTATCGAGCGGTTTCAATCAGCAGGAAATTTCACAGAAATTGCCTGATACCGAAACAATTGGTTTTATTCAGAAGCCGTACAGGATGAAAGAAGTTGTGAACAGCATCAATCAAATATTGGGGACGTACCACACTTCAACCAATATGACTTAATATATATTATAGTTTCTGTAATAAACATAACATATATGGTTATTATTACATGATATGTAAATAATGTATTTTTAGAAAAATCACCATATTCATGCACAATATTCTAGCGATGCACGATAATGAACGGCTACCAGGGGAAGAAAACAAGTTCGCATTTGATTATATTCAATCATATTGAACAGTACAACAGTTTCCAGGCAAGATATCCGAGGGGGATAATTATGAAATATTCATCAGTATTTATTATTGCCCTGTCGTCTTTAATAGCGGAAGCTGAAATGTTCTTCGTATCCCGGGAAAGTACTGGACTGCTATAATGATT
>DAOWFD010000157.1 GCA_030638185.1 Candidatus Aegiribacteria sp. | reverse complement strand
GGGAATACCGCGGTGGCTGAAAGCCTTGAGGAAAGGGCTACCGGCATTCGAAGTGCCCTGTACAGCAAATCCACACATATGAACCTGTTGATCGGGAGGAGTGGAGGCTGTCTTGGAGAAACCTCGGTAATTCTTCTTCTGGTTGGAGCAATCTATCTTATTATGAGGGGAGTACTTGAACTCAGGCTTCCGATCAGTTACCTTGGAACCGTTGCGTTCCTTGCCTGGGTATTCGGCGGAAGTGGATGGTTCAACGGAGACCCTCTTTTCCATGTTCTTGCAGGCGGAGTTATCCTGGGAGGGTTTTTCATGGTGTCCGATATGGTGACAACCCCTGTGACTCCCAGGGGAAGAATCATATTCGGCATCGGTGCCGGGCTTTTAACAATGGTTATTAGAAGATGGGGTGGCTATCCCGAGGGATGTTCGTACTCTATCCTTCTTATGAACCTGGTTACTCCGCTTATAGATAAACTTACGCTACCCAAAGTCTTCGGGGAGGTGAAAGAGAATGGCTGAGATGTTGAAAATCGGACTAATTCTGATGCTTGTCGCCCTTGTGGCCGCAGTGGCATTGGGGTTCGTTAACAGCAGGACAGCGCCGATCATCGCGATTCAGAAGGAACTAGCCAAGCAGAGTGCAATGAACTCGGTGGCCGAAAGCCTTAGCCCGGGAGACAGCCTGGCTTTCGATTCTCTTTCAATCGCCGGACTGGAAAATCCCTATGCGTCATGCGACAATACACTGAGTATCGTGAAGATCTCAGTGCCGCCGGATACTACCAGAATAGGTTACGTATTCATCGCTTTTGGAAAGGGCTATTCAAGTACCGTGCAGACAATGGTGGCCGTCGAGCTTGAGGGAAGTATTTCAAATACCACGATCCTCTTCCAGCAGGAGACACCTGGTCTGGGGGCCAATATCGTCAATCCATCAAAACTCATTGAGAAGTTTATCGGATTGACTGCATCCGAATGCCTTCTCACAAAGGATGGGGGCGGGATCGATGCCATGACGGGCTGCACTATCACCTCAAGGACTGTAACCAATTCTATACGAAACGGCCTTGAGGCGATGAATGAAACCGGACTTTTCAGTTCAGGTGATACCGGAGAGAATCCTTCTGATGATGTACTGGAACCTGCGGCGGAAGGAGGTACGGAGTGAGCCTGGTAAAGGACTTTACTAAAGGAATCTACCGAGAGAATCCTGTTTTTCGGCTGGTTCTGGGCATGTGCCCCTTCCTTGCGGTGACAACTTCCGTTGAGAATGCTCTTGGAATGGGAGCAGCGGCAACTTTCGTACTGATCTGCTCAAATTTCCTGGTATCACTTTTCCGGAACATCATTCCGTCAAAGGTCAGGATTCCGTGCTACATTGTGATAATCGCTACTTTCGTTACCCTGGTCGATATGGTCATGAACGCATACCTTCCCGACCTTCACCGCAGCCTGGGGATATTTATTCCGCTGATCGTGGTGAACTGCATAATACTCGGCAGGGCGGAGGGTTTCGCCAACAGGAACCCTGTCCTTAACTCAATTGCCGATGCGGTTGGAATGGGTATAGGATTCACCATGGCCATGGTTGTTCTGGCTTCATTCCGTGAGCTGCTTGGAAACGGAACATGGCTTAATTTCAATGTTCTTGGCTCAGCCTACCAGAATCAGCCGCTTCTCATAGCGATACTTGCTCCTGGAGCGTTCATCCTTCTGAGCTTCATACTGGGGTTTTTCAACATTCTTGAAAAGCGTAAAGGAGGTCGTCAGTAATGAATCCAACAGTACTGCTTTCAGCCCTTCTGGCGACACCCGACTCCGGCAGCCAGGGGTTCGATCTTGGAAAGATGATGGCCATTATCATAGCCTCCATCTTCGTTAACAACTTCGTGCTGGCAAGATTTCTGGGTATCTGCCCCTTCCTTGGAGTATCCAAAGAGCTGGATTCCGCCATCGGTATGGGGGCAGCGGTCATCTTCGTAATGACCCTCGCAACACTGGGGTCCTGGGCTGCATACCATCTGCTTCTTGTTCCCATGGGACTGACCTATCTCAGCACCATTGCATTCATACTGATAATAGCATCCCTTGTGCAGCTGGTGGAAATGATACTGCAGAAATTCAGCCCTGCTCTCTACAGTGCTCTTGGTATCTTCCTGCCGCTGATCACAACCAATTGCGCTATACTGGGAGTTGCCGTACTCAATATTGATGAGAAGTACAGCCTTGGATACTCACTGGTCAACGCGATCGCGGCCGGAATCGGCTTCACCCTTGCCCTGATCCTGATGGCCGGCCTGAGACAGAGACTTGAACTGGCAGATGTTCCTCCCGCTATGAAGGGGAAACCTGTCGCATTTCTGGTGGCCGGTATAATGTCAATCGCCTTCCTCGGCTTTGCCGGATTGGGGGGATGAGATGAATATCCAGATGCTTATTCATGAAATACTTATTTCAGGAGAAGAATCTCTGGCTGAATCGGTAGGCAATCCCGCTATCGTGCTCGGAGTAATGGGGCTTATCTTTGGACTGGGGCTGGCCCTTGCCGCGAAGAAACTGGCAGTGGAAAGGGATCCTCTTGTTGAAAAGATCAACAGTCTGCTGCCCGGTGCCAACTGCGGTGGATGCAATTATCCCGGTTGTATGCAATTCGCTATGGCTGTGGTCGCGGGCGATGCACCCGCGGATGGCTGCCTGGCCGCAAGCGCTGAAATAAACCTGCAGATTGCTGATGCGGTTGGAGGGGAAATATCTGAAAGCGTAAGGCTGATAGCTCTTGTGCACTGCAACGGCGGCCACTCAGCAAGAGATGAATTCGAATATTACGGCCCCGCTGATTGCGTCTCCGCAGCTATGATCATGGGTGGCCAGAAGACCTGCGCCTACGGCTGTCTCGTATTCGGCGACTGCGTAACCGTCTGTCCCTTCGATGCCATCGAAATGGGAGAGAACGGCGTGCCTGTGGTGGATAAGATTGCCTGCACCGGGTGCGGCAAGTGCGTTGATATCTGTCCCAAGAATATCATAGAGCTGTGGCCCGTGAATCGGGAGGTTATTGTAGCCTGTTCAAGCCTTGATAAGGGTGCTTTTGCAAGAAAAGCCTGTGCCATGGCGTGCATAGGATGCAGGAAATGTGAAAAGGCCTGTCCTGTAGACGCCATAATCGTTGATGAATTTCTGGCGGTAATCGATCCTGCAAAATGTATAAATTGCGGTCTTTGCGCTTCGGAGTGCCCCACCGGAGCCATACTCGATAATGCTACTGCAAGGCCAAAGGTTTACATAGACAGCAGCTGTATTGGATGTACACTGTGCGTAAAAGTCTGCCCTGTGAATGCAATCACCGGAGAATTGAAGGAGAGACATGTAGTGGACAGTGAAATATGTATAGGCTGCGGTCTATGCATTCCAAAGTGTCCAAAGAATTCAATAAACATGATAGGGGCGAAATCCTATCAGCATGATAGGGATTGACAGGTATGAAGGATTCAGAACTCAACGAAACATTGAGAAAACTGCCTGCAGTGCATGAACTTGTGGAACAGATAACAGGCGAGGATCATACGTGGACACCGACAACTGTCCTCATGGCCTGCAGAAGTGTGCTTGAGAACGAAAGAGCCTTCATCCTTGAAGGGAAGAAACCTGAGACTTCCGAGAAACTTAGGGACAAGGTGCTTATCGAACTTGATCGGATCACCCGTTCAAGCATGAAGAATGTTATCAACGCTACCGGAATAATTCTTCATACCGCTATAGGAAGAGCCTGTATGCCCGACAGTGCGGTGGAAGCGGTCAGCAGAATCGCAAGAGGATACAGTGTTCTCCAGTGGGACTGCGAAACTGGAAGAAGGGGACACCGCGACATACATACGGAGAGGCTCATACGTGAACTCGCGGGATCGGAAGCGGCAACCATAGCTAACAACAATGCGGGAGCCACTCTTCTGGTACTGTCGGCCCTTGCAAGCGGGCGGGAAGTAATAGTATCCAGGGGACAGCTGGTTGAGATCGGGGGTTCCTTCAGAATTCCGGACGTGATGAAGCAGAGCGGCGCAATCATGCATGAAATTGGCTGCACCAACAGAACCCATCTTCGGGATTACCGTGATGCGATTAACGAAAACACAGCGATAATCCTTCGTGTTCATCCTTCAAACTACATAATAAGGGGGTTTACCGGAGAGGTTCCCCTTGAACATCTGGTCAAACTGGGAGAAGAATTCGGTATTCCTGTTGTGGACGACCTGGGTGCTGGTTCCTACATTGATCTTTCGTACTTCGGTTTTCCATCGGAACCAACCGTTCAGAGCAGTATCAAGGCCGGAGCGGCGGTTGTTACGAGCTCGGGGGATAAGCTTATCGGCGGCCCCCAGGCTGGAATAATCACAGGCAGGAAGGAATACATTCAGAAGATCAAGACGCATCCCCTTGCCAGGGCTCTCAGAGT
>DAOWFD010000012.1 GCA_030638185.1 Candidatus Aegiribacteria sp. | reverse complement strand
GGTATCCCCTGTGGGAGCATCCTTCTTCTTCTTTTTTCTCACGCTTCGTTCGTAACGGTGGGTTCCATGATTGGCCCCGAAGAAGATGTGAGCCAGGACAACGAGGCCTACCGCCTTCCAGTAACCTATCACCGGCAGGCCGAATATCTCAGGCATCAGGGCGTTCCACAGCAATTTCACGAGAATACCAAAAATTATGGCAAGCGCTGCAACGCCTATTATCCCCAGCAGCACCATTCCAACGATCTTCAGACCCTTTACAAGACCGCTTCCACTGACCTCATGGTTCATAAACCTTACTAAACATCTACTCATTCTTTACCTCCTGCATCCTTTCAAGCTTTTTCCGAATTGACCTGATACCACGGTGTTTCCTGGCTAGCAGCGTTCCCACCGGCACGTCCCAGAGCCTGGAGAGTTCCATGAATGTTCTTTCTTTGAACTCGGTCTCAACGATTACTTCCAATTGAGCTGCGGGGAGTTCCCGAATCAATTCAAAGATAAGGCAGTGCTGAGCACGCCGGTGGTAGGAATCCTCGGGATCGTACTTCGTGTCCGGGAGAACATCGAAAAGGCTTAACCCGTTCTCATCCTCCAGGTCAAGAGATACGGTTTCATTATCCGGTTTTCTGTAGAAGTCGATGATCCTGTTACGGAGGGCGCAAAAAACATAAGCTGACATGTCGGATATGGGCGCCACTATATCCGGCCTGTCAAGGATATTCAGAATCACATCCTGGACTATGTCCTCGCTGCTTCTGTGTGCGGAGTCATCGATCCTGCCCCTGACATAGCTGACAAGACGATTGTAGTTGCAGTGAAAAAACTCAGCCAGTGCCGACTTTCTCTGATGGTTCATCTCCAGTTGCTTCCCTTCGCTTACCTTCAGGGACGGGAAAGTGCAGGAATTATTGCATTATCAGCAGGAATGATTCGGAATGCAAGTAGATATTGTAATTCGCACTACCGATGTGACTGTATTGCTGGTATGCTTACGCTGCTGCTTGAGCACCGTACCATGAATAAAGGTAAACGGAAAAAGAGAATGAGAACATTGAAATGCACATTACTCGTTATATCCGTAGGTATTGCCGTGCTTACTTCCGGCATTTCCGGCTGCCTTCCGGATCCCTACAGCGTCGGAGAACCGGATTCACTTTTCTCCGAATACGTTCTTGTCTGGGATCTGGTGGACAGTCACTATGCCTGTTTTTTTGCGAAGGAGAATGTGAACTGGGATCGGGTGTACGAGAAGTTCAGATCCGCAGCCCAAAACCTTGGCAGCAGGGATGAACTTGTGGATATCTGCCTTCAACTGTTGGGTGAACTTGAGGATCAGAACCTGATCATGCGGGATTCAACCGGAACCATATTTGAAAGCTGGAACCAGGGTGATTTCCTGAATTGGGATTTGAACGTCTGGACGGATTACATGCAGGACTGGTTCTCACCGGATTCCTTCTCCCCTTACCTCTTCGGATCAACAGTGATTAATACCCTGACTCCAGCCGATACCGTAGGATACGTATACATAAGCAACCTGGGGAATGAATTCTTTTTTGAGGTATTCTATGAATCAACAAAGGCGATACGACATTGCAATGGTCTTATTCTGGATCTGCGCATGTGCGGAGAAATCGGTTCTGAGATCAATGCTCACTACGCTTCCGGAAGGTTTATAGAAGAGTCTGTTCCGGGTTACTACAGATCTTTCAGGACAGGTCCGGGAAGAAACGACATGAGCGAAATACTGGAAGTATTAACGTACAGAAACGGTGCATGGCAGTTCACAAAACCCGTAGTTCTCCTCACGGGCAGGTATACCCGGGGCGCCGCCGAGCAGCTGGTCCTGCTTCTCAGGACCCAGGAGCATATTACCGTGATAGGGGATACCACAGGAGGCTTTGCCAACCCTGCTGTCTCATTCAATCTTACCGAAGACTGGACCATTGAGATACCCTGGATGGTAACCTATTCCCCGGACGGCACCCTTATACTCAATGCAGGAATGGCTCCCGACATTTTCATACCGGCTTCCGAGGCTGATTTTGCAGCAGGAGTGGACCCGGTTCTTG
>DAOWFD010000037.1 GCA_030638185.1 Candidatus Aegiribacteria sp. | reverse complement strand
AGCGTGAGAGCAAGGTTCGCTATGGCTATGGCAGAGGCGTCGTACTGCTCGTTGCCGGCTGCTGCGAAGACAGCCTGCGGGTCGGTGAATTCGATTGAATCCATTATGACTCTTTTGGATGTGGTTGGCCGCGGAGGCAGGAAGAAAGAGTACAAATGCATCTCCTCCATTTCGAATGCCTGAAAAATGGCGTAGTGAAGATCCTTCAGGGACTGATCCCCCCTTATGCCGATACTGCGGTAAGTTCTGCGGTCATGCATCAGCGCAACTTTCAGTACATGTATGCTGTCATCCTCCGGGATCTCTCCGCCTCCCTGTTCACTTAACCCATGATCGTCTCCTTCTGATAAGATCTCGAGTAGACTTTCCCGCACCTCTTCCAGGGAATCCAGAGCTGTCTCCTCTTTTATCTTGAATGGAAGGTTTTTCATTCCGAGCTGATGCAGGATATCCGATAGTTTCCCGTTCCGGAGTACCTTCATCACGGAGGGTTTAACACCAGCCTTCTTTAAAGCACTCAACAGACGGGAGGGAATGGAAAGCTCCATGTCCCTCAGCGAGGGGAGGGGGCTTATCATCTCATGAGCCATAATGTAGCCGGATACCTCATCAACGAGAAGCAGGATGTAAGCTGTTGAAAGCCGTTCGCCGGGGGCACCTATGGCCGCCGGCATCACGAGAAGATCCGCCTGGACGGGACTGCTGCTCACCGGGAGCTTCCAGATGTTTTTCAGAAGTGTGTTCTGCATAATGAATTGTGTCATGTACTCAGGGTTCTCCGGGACCTCTTCAACAGTGTCCTTCCATCTGCCGCCCTCGAGAGGCACCCGGTATAAACACCTGGTATCATCGCTTTCGAGGTTGAGAAAGCCGGTAAAGTCGCCCTTCCTGAAAACCTCCGCCGCCTGTTCCAGAAAGATGATCATCCGAGCGGCTTCGTCGCCCTCGAGATGCCAGGGTATATACCCCGGCCTGTTGGATCTGAACACCGGTATACTCCGGTCCCCTCCCGGATCAAGCCCGAGCGATTCAGCAAGAACTCTGTCCTTTCCTTCCAGGCTTTCCGGTGGGTCGAAGGTGACAGACAGCATTGTAAGCTCCATAAGACATTCAGGACTGTAAATGTACCGAAGCCTGTCCAACGAGACCTCTCCTATGTACGCCATCACACCTGAAACCTCCCCAAGTTCACCAATGACAGCAATGTAGCCGTTCACATCGTCTTCCGGAAGGCGCACGCCAAAGACACTGTATTCCGGCAGGCTCTTCCAGGGCTTCAGTTGAGATATCTCCTCCGCAAGATCGAACAGTTTCTTCCACTGACCCTCGGTCGGGGCGTTTCCGGTCATAAGTTCTCTCCTGTCAGCTATGGTAATTGCACTATTGAATTGCGGATTTCACTCAGTCTCCAGATCTTTATTTAAATCTAAAGCTATATTTACGTCTTTCCATGGTAACAGCTCTACTCCACTTCGTGATTGATATGTATCTCCGCCATAGATTACAACAGGTGTCACTTTTGAGCCTGAGAGCTTTTGCCAGTATTTCAGTGGTTTAAAGAACTTACTGTTTACGGTTCTGCCTGACTTGATCTCTACAGGCTGAATTGATCCTCCTCTGTCAATCAGACAATCTACTTCATGCCCGTGCTTATCCCGCCAGAAATAACAGTTAGGAGCCTGTCCCCGGTTGTATTGTTCTTTGTGAAATTCTGAAATAACAAATGACTCAAATAGCGCTCCTCTGCTGTAATGAGTTTCAAGTTGCGAAGATATCTGTATATCCAGCAGGTAACTTGCAAGCCCTGTATCGTAGAAATACAGTTTGGGCATCTTAACCAATCGCTTGTTGAAATTCTTATGGTGAGAACGAAGAAGAAATACAATATAGCTTGCCTCAAGCACGGACATCCACTGTGCTGCGGTAGTGTGTGAAATACCGCATTCTCCTGCCAGTGATGAGTAATTCAGGAGCTGACCCGTTCGACCTGCACACAGTTTCAGGAACAGATGAAATCTGGACAGATCACCGATATTCCTGATCATCCGGACATCCCGCTCTATGTAGGTTTGAACATAACTTGAATAAAAGTCTCCGGGAAGTATGTCATAATCATACAAACGCGGGTAGAAACCCTTGTAAAGCAGGGTTTCATACCTTGCATATGATTCTGTGGATATCTCAGAGCTGGAAAACGGCAACAGAGTCAGTATTGCAACACGACCTGCTAATGACTGGCTGATCTTCTCGGATAGAAGAAAGTTCTGAGAACCTGTAAGAATGTACTGACCGGGTTTGTTCTTCTCGTCAACAATAACCTGGATATATGAGAACAGTTCCGGAACATTCTGTACTTCATCTATAACCGCGTCATCATAGGTCAACAGAAAACCCCGGGGATCTTCTTCAGCAAACCGCCTGTTATCCGGTAATTCAAGTGAGACATATTTCTTCCCGGGAAAACAGTGCTTAACCAGTGTAGTTTTTCCGGACTGTCTGGGACCATTGACCGATACAACAGGAAACTTTTCAGATAGAAATAGAAGTTTCTTCTGCATAGTTCGAGCAATCATTGCCACCTCCATGTAACGATAATAGCATATTACATAGTTGGACAAATTGCAAATGCTACTTTCATATTGTCCGTAATGCCGGTTTGAAAACCGTTACGAAGCTGATGAGTATTTGTGAGTGAGGAATTATTGGAGGTAAGGACTCTTCGGAAAACCGGAAAGATCAGACTGAGGAGATGACCGTTGCTTCCCTTCCAAGGTCTATCAGGGCTTCAACCGACGCCGTCATTTCCCTTATTGTATCGATGGAAGGGGGCGGCTCGATATCTTCGGGCTGTTCCGGCTGTTCGGTGAGTTCACGGATTCGGGAGATCTCCCCGGCCTGCGCGGCGGAGAGCATGCCCGTTTCCACCAGCTGTGCCTGAACGGTTCTGGGAGAGGGCAGGGCAAGTTTCGGTTCGGTCTGTTTCCGGATAGCCGCCATGGATGAAAGCGTCCACGCAAGAGCATCCCGGACAGGCCGCATGACTTCCTCGGGGAAACCTCCCTCTATCAGAACACGTGCCAGTTTGAGTTTTCTTTCGGCCTGATCAAAACCTCTGCGAACTTTCTTCAGCTTCTTCCGGAGCAGTTCATCAGGCGAGGGACGGTGTATTTCTGTTGAGCGACTTTCTTCACAGATGATCTCGATGTCACCGCCGATAATGGAGGTAAGGGTTTCGTATCCGTTCCTGTCCATTACATGCAGCGGGGGATAATGCGAGGAACGGATGAAGTGTTTCTCCAGTATCTTCTGAGCTTCAGGTTTCATTTCCTCTGAGCCTGAATCAACAACAACGATCAGTTGTTTTTCCCTGTTCTTCTCCGGCGTATAGCTGGCAACCTGAAGTATCCTGGCAGAGAACGCTTCAAGTATTTCATCGACGAATTCAAATACATTATT
>DAOWFD010000287.1 GCA_030638185.1 Candidatus Aegiribacteria sp. | reverse complement strand
CCGGAACCTGGAAACCGTCCACCATTTCCGTCCGAGTCCGGTCTCTGGGAAAACCCAACGAATATCAACAATGTCGAAACCTGGGCGAACATCCCGGCGATAGTTACCAAAGGCAGCAGCTGGTATGCAGGCATAGGCACTGAGAAATCAAAGGGGACAAAAGTGTTTTCGCTTGTGGGAAAAGTGAGGAACAACGGTCTTGTAGAAGTGCCGATGGGAATTACACTCAGAGAGATCATCTTTGAGATTGGCGGCGGAATTCCCGATGATAAGGAATTCAAAGCAGTCCAGACAGGAGGACCCTCGGGGGGATGTATCCCGGCTTCACTGCTGGACCTGCCTGTGGATTATGAAAGGCTCGCGGAAGCGGGTTCCATCATGGGGTCCGGAGGCATGGTGGTCATGGATGAGGGTACCTGTGTTGTGGACATAGCGCGGTACTTCCTTGAGTTCACAAATGACGAATCCTGCGGTAAATGCACTTCCTGCAGAGACGGCAGTCAGCTGATGCTTGATATACTATCAAGGATCACCACCGGTGACGGCAGACCTGAGGATGTCGATTTCCTGCTTGAACTTGGAGAGGCTGTGACGGACGCCTCCCAGTGCGGGCTGGGTCAGACGCTCTCGAATCCGGTGCTATCCACGATAGAGTATTTCAGGGACGAGTACGATGCTCATATAGAAAAGGCTGCATGTCCCGCGCATGTGTGCAAAGCACTGGTTGTATACAGGATTGATGCTGATTCATGCACAGGATGCACCCTCTGCGTGAGGAACTGTTCCGCAGGAGCAATAACCGGAAAAGTGAAAGAACCGCATCAGATCGATTCTGATAAATGTACAAGGTGCGGGGTCTGCTACGATGTATGTAAATTCAACGCGATAATAGTGGAGTAGCAAGGCATGGAAAGCAAAATGATCAAACTCACCATCGACGATCAATCCGTAGAATTCGAGAAGGGAACTACTCTTCTTGAAGCCTGCAAAGAACTCGATATAGCAATTCCGACTCTCTGCTATCACGAATCGCTTTCTCCCTATGGTTCCTGCCGTTTATGTCTTGTGGAAGTACAGCAGTACGGAAGAGTATCCATTCAGACATCCTGCAACTACCCAGTACAGGAGGGTATGACTGTCAGGACAGGTACGGAAAGAGTTCTTAAATCTCGAAAGATCATGATGGAGCTGCTTCTTGCACGCTGCTCCGATTCAGAGAATATCAAACGTCTTGCTGAAGAGATGGGTATAACTAAGACCCGGATAGAACCCAAGAATGAGGATTGCATTCTCTGCGGATTATGTGTGCGGATGTGCAAAGAACGGATGGGAAAAGGAGTTCTCGGATTCTCAGGCAGGGGAAGCAAACGGCTCGTGTCTCCCGCCTTCGATGAGACATCGGATGAATGCCAGACATGCGGAGCCTGCTATAACGTCTGTCCGGTTGAGAACGGCATCAGGTTCAGTGAAATCACCGGGAACAGGCCGATACCGATCAAATCCGAATTCGATGTGGGTCTGGTCGACCGTTCCGCAGTGTATATAGCCTACGCCCAGGCTGTTCCGAACCATGCATGTATCGATCCTGCGCAATGTGTTCACCTCAATACCGGTGAATGCGGAATATGCGAGGAGGTCTGCGAAGCCGATGCCATAGATTTCGATCAGGTGGAAGAAATGCAGGATATAAATGTCGGGGCTGTAATCCTCACTTCCGGCTCGGAAGTATTCGACCCTTCTCCACTGCATGAATTCGGTTATGGAAGATACGATAATGTACTGACCAGTATTCAGTTCGAAAGGATCCTCGCGGCATCCGGCCCCTTCGAGGGGCATCTTCAGCGGCCATCGGACGGCAGTGTCCCCACAAAAATAGCATGGCTTCAGTGCGTAGGTTCCAGAACGGAAGATTCTCATATGCCATACTGTTCTTCCGTATGCTGCATGTATGCCATTAAAGAGGCGATGATAGCAAAGGAGCATGTCGATACTGTTGAGCCGACGATATTCTTCATGGATATGCGCGCTTACGGTAAGGATTTCGACAAATATTACGAGAGGGCCAAAGAGGTCGGTATAAGATTCGTCAGGTCACGGGTCAGTAAGATAAGGGAGATAGGCGACACCGGGGATCTGGAGATCCGGTTCGTAACTGAAGACGGTAAGGTTACCCTTGAGAGATTTGATCTTGTAGTTCTCTCTGTCGGTCTCGCACCGGGAAAGAACAACAACGATATCGCAGACAGGCTTGGCTTACGCCTGAACAAATATCAGTTCATCGATAATTCGGATGAGTCACCCATCAATACCACGAAACCTGGAATATTCGTCAGCGGACCTGCAGTTTCTCCCAAGGATATCCCTGAAACCGTGATTCAGGCTTCAGGATCAGTGGCCGGCGCCGCGGAGATCCTTTCCGATGTGCGTGGATCGGAGATAATAGAGAAGCAGTATCCCGAGGAAAAGGATGTATCAGGTAAAAAGCCCAGGATAGGTGTGTTCGTATGCCATTGCGGAACCAACATCGGAAGCATCGTTGATGTTCCCGCCGTCACCGCATACGCAAAATCATTACCGGACGTTGTTTATGCAGGGGAGAACCTTTTCACATGTTCCCAGGATACACAGGAGGCGATGAAGGAACTGATAGATGAATACAAACTCAACAGAGTAGTCGTTTCCTCATGCTCCCCCAGCACACATGAACCGCTTTTCCAGGAAACCATCAGAGAAGCCGGTTTGAACCCATACCTGTTCAGCATGGCCAACATCAGGAACCAGTGCAGCTGGGTGCACCGCGCGGAACCTGCGAAAGCAACGGAAAAAGCGAAGATCCTTACAAGAATAGCAGTAGGGAAAGCCCGTCTGCTGAAGGCGCTCCATACTGTCGCTTTGGATGTCACTCAGAAAGGGCTGGTCGTGGGCGGAGGCCTGGCCGGCATGACGGCAGCATTATCCATAGCGGACCAGGGCTTTGAGGTTGCACTCGTTGAAAGAGAAAAAGTTCTCGGCGGTAATCTCAGAAGTCTCACAAGAAGACCGGACGGACGGAAGGTAAAAGAATATCTTGACGAGCTTATCAGCAGGGTAGAGGAACACCCGAAAGTGACTTTATACCTGAACTCCACAGTATCCGCTATCGATGGTTATATAGGCAACTATCTCACATCTATAGAGAACAATGATAAAGAGGAGACCGAGGAGTACGAGCACGGGATAATCATAATAACGACCGGCGGAGTTGAAATGACACCGGATTCATATCTCTACGGTGATGAAAATGTACTTACACAGCTGGAGCTTGAAAGCGATCTCGAGGAAAACGAGAAGAAGTACAGCAAGCTGAAAAGCATCGTGATGATCCAGTGTGTCGGATCAAGGGATGATGACCACCCGTACTGTTCCAGAGTATGCTGTACACAGGCCGTTAAGAACGCAATACGCCTCAAGGAGCTTAATCGGAAGATGAATGTCTATATCCTCTACCGTGATATACGAACCTACGGTTTCAACGAAGAGTACTACCAGCAAGCCAGAAACATGGGCGTGATATTCATCAGATACGAAGATGACAAAAAACCGCTTGTCAGGTACATCAAAGATGGTGAAGACCGGAAGATCGCAGTCAGTGTCCGGGACCATGTACTCGATATGGAAATTGAGATCTCCCCTGACAGGATCATCCTGGCATCGGCAATGGAGCCTCAGGAAGACGCGGAAAGACTCTCACAGATGCTCAAAATACCGCTCAATGAAGACAGGTTCTTCATGGAAGCTCACGTAAAACTCAGACCGGTGGATTTCTCTGCTGAGGGAATATTCCTGGCAGGATTAGCGCATTCACCCAAGAACATGGATGAGACCGTCTCCCAGGCCAAGGCTGCTGCCGAGCGGGCCTGCATCATCATAAGTTCTGACAAGTATCTGTCAGTGGCCAATATAGCCAGCCTTGATGTTGACGTTTGCGCGGGGTGCGGAATGTGCGTATCTGTATGTCCATACAGCGCCCCGAGTCTGATATGGAAGAACGGCAGACAGGTCTGCTCCATTAATACTGCTCTGTGCAAAGGCTGCGGAAGCTGTTCTACGGTCTGCCCTTCAGGTGCCATGGAACAACTGGGTTACAGCGAGGAACAGACCCTCGAGATGGTGAATTTCTCCCTGGTAAATCTTTAATCATTCTACGGTATCTTTCACTGCTTCGCGATGGAACTGATAAGTGAACCTGATGCCGACTATGTTCCTTGGCAGAATAATGTTTCCGAGATCGATACTGGATGAGCTTTTCAGCGATCCGGCGTCTTGGGTGAGGTATGTCCTGTTGCGGGGTTCCAAGAGCCTATCAGCTGCCATTTCTGTTGACATGGGATGGTTTCGGTAAGTATGGTCAGTTTCAGGCAGGAATCGAAAGTTTATTGGGACAAATTGGCTACTTCGTGAGCAGGCTAAGGGATTCGCGGAAATCCATTGTACTATTGTCGTATCTACAATGTAATTACGGTAATGTAGAGTGTCAAGAAATTTAATCCACTGTTATCTGAAATCAATTTCTCTCTACAAGCTCAAGAATGTATACTCGTGCAAAATCATCGGGATTATGATCCCATCCAAGTATCCCCGACTCAGACACTCTGAAACTCCAGTATCCGGCAATAGCCGGAAGAGTAGTCTCAACACTTGTAATAAATGATCCGTCACTCATGCCGTACAGGTCGAAAACAGGTGAAGCGGTTGCCCCCCTTCCTGACTTGAGCCACAGTCTGTTTTTCCCGTTAAAGCCAACGATGACTGCTGCGCTGCGCACGGAGTCCGGTACCCAGCTGGAGCTTAATTCCGAGGAAGTTGATTCGGTGCGGGGCCCTGGAATAACCATGCCTGGCCGTGCTGCATCCAATTCCTCAGGCGTCACATTTCTGATTTCCCATGGGACTTCGATACTGAAAGATGTATCACCATCAACACTATATCCTGTGATTACATATTTAGTTGTGGATATAGGTGCACAGAAGAACCTTCCATCCATTGTCGAGATAAAACTGTATTGGACATGATCATCTGAT
>DAOWFD010000318.1 GCA_030638185.1 Candidatus Aegiribacteria sp. | reverse complement strand
GCGAAATACGCATTTCTTATATCACCTTTTATGGCAGCAATAGGTACCAGATGGACAGAAGAACTGGTATTCCCTCGAATATCATTGTATGCATTTCTGCTTGTTATGGTGCTTACATCATCACTTCAGCCTAGGCTCCGATACATATTATCTTTTCCCGGTATGTCATCATCACTGGATTTCAGGCCTCCTAATATTGTTATGGTGAAAGCACTACATGAATGGTGCAACGATAATCTTCCCGCTGGATCCAGGCTTTTATCCATGTGGAAAAGGGAACGGTATTTCTCAGATCAAACAGTTATTGTGATAGAAAATCATCCCCTTGGCAGACGCTTGTTCCTGGTTGATGATCTGGAAGAGGAAATTGAGCTGCTGCAAAGGATGAATATAGATTACATCTATTTCCAGACTTCGGATCCCATGCCCGGAGATCTTGAATACTGTATTCAAGTACTGCAATCTGACAGGCTTGAGTATGTTATTGAGGTATCGGGATTTACTTTATGCAGAATAATATATTGATAAGGGGATATTCTATTGGGTACCAGGTTTATTGATCTTGTTTCTATAGAGGTACATGGTGGTAAGGGAGGAGATGGTATCGTCTCTTTCCGCCGTGAGGCGTATGTGCCCAAGGGTGGTCCCAACGGTGGTGATGGGGGCGCCGGTGGCAATGTTGTTCTTGTGGTTGATCCGAAGCTAACCACACTTGCTGATTTCAGAAACGGAGCCATCTTCAGGGCGGAAAATGGAAGATCCGGCGGTTCCAGCAACAAGACAGGCAGAAGGGGGAGAAATGAAATTCTCAAAGTTCCTCCCGGCACTGTAGTATGCGATTCTGATACCGGTGAGCAACTCGATGACCTTACAGAAGCTGGACAGGAACTGCTGGTTGCTTCCGGGGGAAAGCCCGGGAAAGGAAATACCTCATTTGCAACTCCAAAGATACGAGCGCCGCGGAAGGCTACGAAAGGAGAGTCCGGTGGATACAGGAAGATCAGGCTTGAACTTAGCCTTATAGCTGACGCAGGTCTTATTGGAGTTCCCAATGCCGGGAAATCGACCATTCTGTCTACGGTAAGCGCAGCGAGGCCAAAGATCGCAGGATACCCCTTCACTACCCTGAATCCTGCTCTCGGGATGGTGAAGATGGCAAGGGGATTCAGTTTTATCCTGGCCGATCTTCCTGGCCTGATCGAGGGTGCCAGCGCAGGGGTAGGCCTCGGCTTGCGGTTCCTGAGGCATGTTGAACGTAACAGGATACTCATATTCATAGTTGGAGCCGGACTGGAGATGGAGCCTGCCGAGCAGTACAGGACCGTCCGCGAAGAGGTAATGGCATACAAGCCTGACCTTGAAGAACTGGATGAAATAGTGGTGCTTTCGAAAGCTGATCTGATCGATGAGAAAGAGAGAGCTTCCATACTCGAAACACTACCGGAAGGTTCAATTGTAATAAGTGCGGTCACCGGCCTGGGAATGGAAAAGTTCCTTCATAGAATTGGTAGTGCTGTTCGACGTTTAAGGAATACTGAAGAGTGAAAAGTGCTGTTGAAATGAGTTTTCCTTCTGCACATGAAAAGGTTATATTGATTATTATGAATAGGAAAAAGCATATATTTGCCATTTTTGAAGCAAATCGGCAGGAGCTTGCTGAAATGGGTGTGAGGAATATTGGGCTGTTTGGATCAGTGGTAAGGGGTGATGATACTCCGTCAAGCGATTATGACATATTGGTCGAGTTTGATGATGAACATCATAATTATAAGTGTTTTAATCTTTTATGCGATTTTATCGAGGAGAATATTGGAGACAATTATGACCTGGTCACCAGACAGGGTTTAAGCCCATATATAGGTGAACGAATATTGCATGAGGTTGAGTATGTCGAAATTGCATCTTGATTTAGTACGTCACATCTATGTTGAAGCTGATTTTCTTATGATTCAGTCATCAGCACTCAGTAAAAATGGATTTCTTAATGATGAAATAGCAAAAAGAGCCTTTGTAAGAAGTTTTGAAATCATTGGAGAAGCCTCCAAGAATATCCCGGACAGAATCAAACGAATCTATCCTGAAGTGGAATGGAAGGAAATGGCCAGGTTAAGAGATCGTCTTATACACCATTACTTTGGAGTTGATTATGAGATCGTCTGGGGCATTGTGAACGAAAACATTCCAATCTTGAAAATACAAATGATGGAAATACTGCAGGATTCGGGAAAACAGGGAGATTAAAACGAAAGTATTTTCATGACTCCTGATGCTGTTTTACTGAACAACGCAGTCCGGCTGGCATCATGGGAGAAGGTGGGCAGGGAAGACCTTAGAAAGCTTCTTCGCACTTACACACCTGCTGAAGCTGTTGAGATACTGAAGAGGGAAGTACCGGCTGGAATACCGGATACTGACGAGATAGAAAGAAAAGTTGAATCAGCAGTTTCTCATAGTATAAAGGCTGTGATCTACAGCGATGAAGACTATCCTGAAATTCTGATCAACACACCAGATCCGCCTGCCGTGCTGTTTTACAGGGGGGATCTTGAAAAATTTCTATGTATGCCCGCGATCGCGCTGATAGGCTCAAGACGCTGTACGACTTATGGAAGGAAGGTGGCCAGAACTCTTGCGAGGGATTTCGTCAGAAGTGGTGTTGCTGTGGTAAGCGGCCTGGCCAGGGGCATCGACGGTGAAGCGCACAGAGGTGTCATTGAAGCAGGCGGAGTAACCATGGCGGTTCTTGGGAACGGCCTTGATATTTGCTATCCCCCGGAGCATGACCGCCTGTCGGAGAATATCCTCGAAAAAGGGGTCATCCTCAGCGAATACCCTCCGGGTACAGAACCTGCCAGGTATAGATTTCCCGAGAGGAACAG
>DAOWFD010000201.1 GCA_030638185.1 Candidatus Aegiribacteria sp. | reverse complement strand
TTCCAGATCCTGGTTCCCTCGCCTATTTCGCAGTCATTTATCAACTGCAGTTCGTTCGGTTTGAAATCCAATTGCTTTCCTCCTTTTGGAATCATAGGTCTGCCCAATCATATTAGCATTTGCCGCGAAGGAGGAAATTTGCACAGACACATAAGAAATTTCTGTATCATTGCCCATATTGATCATGGCAAGTCTACGCTTGCGGACAGGCTGTTGCAGGCAACCGGTACGGTATCCGCAAGGGAATTTCATGATCTCATGCTTGATACAATGGATATCGAGCGGGAGAGGGGCATTACCATAAAGAGCACCGCTGTAACGATGAATTATACATCGAAAGATGGCGATGATTACGAACTTAACCTAATAGATACACCCGGACATGTTGATTTCACCTACGAAGTATCCAGAGCCCTGGCTTCCTGTGAGGGTGCACTCCTTGTGATAGATGCTGCCCAGGGAGTTGAAGCCCAGACGGTGGCGAACCTTTACAAGGCTATGGAACAGAATCTCACCATAATACCTGTTATCAATAAGATAGACCTTCTCTCTGCGGACATTCTTGAAACGATGGGCGAGATCGAAAGTGAACTTGGCCTGAATGTTGATGATTCAGTTTGTGTGTCCGCCAAGACGGGAGAGGGAATCGAGGAACTCCTTGAAGCTATCGTTGAGAAAATACCACCTCCCGACAGCAGGGAAAACATGCCTTTGAGAGCCAGGATATTTGACAGCATCTACGACCCCTACAGAGGTGTGATCGTCTATTTCAGGATAGAAGATGGTTCCCTTAAAAAAGGCGAAGATATCCTCATGATGGCTGCAGGCAAGGAATACACAGTTGAAGAGCTCGGCCATTTCGGAATAAAACGACAGCCGTGTCCCGAGCTTACAGCCGGAGAAGTTGGATACCTTATTGCCGGGATTAAAGTAATAGAGGATGTAAAGTCCGGCGATACGGTGATTTCTGTTGAAAATCCTGCCGGGAAACCCCTGGAAGGATACGAAGAGGTGAAACCGGTAGTGTTTTCCTCCATCTATCCGGTTTCTTCCGATAATTACGAAGACCTTTCGGCCGCTATGGAGAGGTTGAAGCTGAACGATGCATCTCTGATTTACGAGAAGGTTTCATTTCCTGGGCTTGGTTTCGGTTTCAGGTGTGGGTTTCTCGGACTCCTGCACCTTGAGGTCGTGCAGGAAAGACTTGAGAGGGAATTCGATCTTTCCCTTGTTCTTACCGCTCCCACCGTAAGGTACAGGATAACCCTCACCGATGGCAGCATCGTTATCGTTGATAATCCTGTTAATTATCCTGATCCTGCGAAAATAGCACTGACCGAAGAACCTTTTATTAAGGCTTCCATAATCATGCCTGACAGATATATAGGATCTGTCACCAGATTGATTCTGGACAGAAGGGGAAACAACTACAAGAATCTCTATGTAGGTAAGAAAAGGGTTGAGATAACCGCTGACTTGCCGCTGGGCGAGGTGGTTTACGATTTCTACGACAAGCTGAAATCCGTAACCCAGGGTTACGGTTCCTTCGATTACGAGATAGCGGATTACAGGCCTGGAGACCTGGTGAAGGTTGACATACTTGTGAATCACGAGAAGGTTGAAGCTCTTTCCATGCTTGTGCACCGTGACAGGGCACGCCCATGGGCGGTAAACGCATGTAAAAACCTGAAGGACGAGATACCGAGGCAGCAGTTCAAGATACCCATCCAGGGGGCTATCGGGGGACAGATAATATCAAGGGAAACCATCACAGCTCTGCGAAAGGATGTTACCGCAAAATGCTACGGCGGAGACATTACACGTAAAAGAAAACTCCTTGAAAAACAGAAGGCCGGCAAGAAACGGATGAAAATGGTAGGCAGCGTTGCCATCCCACAGAAAGCCTTCCTGGCAGTCCTCCGCCGCGAAGACTGAACTCCGGAGTATGAATGAGTGAAAATATCTCATCAGCGGGAAACGTAACCATACGCGCTTACGCTGAACTGAATAATTTTCTCCCTAAGCAATGGAGATTCAGGAGTTTCAGCTATCCACTGAATGGAGGTAACTCCCTCAAACACCTTATAGAATCGGCTGGTATTCCACATACGGAGATTGAGCTGATACTTATTAACGGCAGCTCAGTTGGCCTGGAGGCAACTGTCAAAGCGGAAGACAGGATAAGTGTATATCCCGTCTTCGAGAGTATTGATGTAACTCCCTTGATCGCTCTGCGTCCTGAACCACTCAGGAAAACACGGTTCATACTGGATGTTCACCTTGGCAAGCTTGCCCTGATACTTCGGCTTTTTGGATTTGATGCGAAGTTTCCGGGGGATATACCCGATGAAGACCTTGCACAGATGTCAGCAGATGAGAATAGAATACTACTGACGAGGGATACCATGCTTCTTAAGCGGAATATCGTAACTCACGGATGCTATCTGCACAGCCAGGATCCTGAAGAACAGGCAGCCCAAATACTTCATCGACTTGACCTGAGAAATTCGGTGAAACCATTTACAAGATGCCTTGATTGTGGTGCATTTCTTGAACCTGTCAGCAAGGAAAGGATCATGTCCCGGCTTGAACCACTGACGAAGAAGTACTACAATGAATTCAGTATCTGCACTGATTGCGACAAGATTTACTGGAAAGGGAGTCATTACGAACCTCTGATTAAACTCCTTGAACGTTTGAATATCATAATCCC
>DAOWFD010000429.1 GCA_030638185.1 Candidatus Aegiribacteria sp. | reverse complement strand
TAGATCTGGGCTTCAGTTTCCTTCTTCTCTGTTTCGGACTGCACGTGAAGCCGCGCTATGTTCTCACTGCTCTTATCGTTCAGATGCTCTTCCAGGCATGTTTTCAGTTCCCGGGAGCACATTAATGCCTTCTGCAGATCCCCTTTTGCCTCGTACAGCTTCGTAAAATTCTCCAGGCATAGGACCTCCCAGTCCTTTAACTTCAGCTTCCTTGTTATCTCCAGACCTTTCATGATGCATTCTTCAGCTTCATCGAGACGTCCCAGCTTGGTGTATACACCGCCAATACAACCGTATGTGTAGGCAACACCTCTCCTGTTGCCGATCTCCTCATACAGTTTAAGGCTCCTGATGAAGAAGTCCCGAGCTGATTCGTTATCGCCGAGGTCTTCATGCAGACTTCCAAGATTTCCCAGAGTGCTTGCGATACCTTTCTTGTCTCCCAGATCTTCCCTGATGACCAGGGCCTTCAGGAAGTACTCACGAGCCTTGTCCAGTTCTTCCTTTTTCCCATAGACAGAACCGATGTTGTTGTAGAGGTACGCAAGTTTCTGACGGTTATCGGACTCCTCCCATATCTTCCGAGCGATTTCATAAAATGATTGGGCTTGCTCCAGCCGAAGCAGGCTGCTGAAGCATGAGCCTATGTTGAAGTAGCAAAGGGCGAGTTCATCTTTACTGGCGCCACATTCCTGTTTCTGCGTAAGAGACTCGTGGTAGTGCTCAAGAGCTTTATCAATCATACCCTGAAATTTGTAAGTGGTGGCCATGGTACCGTGAATTTGTGCCATACCTTCCCTGTCCCCCAGTTTCTCAAAGATCTCCATGGACTTCCGGCAATACGACATCGCCTCAGGAAAGTTCCCCTCCTCGCAATTGATTATTCCAAACGTTCTGAAACTTCGAGCCTGCTCGGAAGGCAATCCCAGCTTTCCTGCAAGATCCTTTGCTTCCTGAACGCAGGTTTTCGCTTTACTGGGATCCAAATGGATATAGACGAAAGCAAGTCTGTTCAGCGCAGCTGCAAGTTCTGCACCGGGAGGTTCTTGTCTGAGATCTTCGAGTTCCTTCTCAAGCTTTACGATTTCCTTATTCGGCATACCACGTCTCCACAACCTCTTCAAAACGGTCATCTCCTTGCAGAGTGAAAGAAAGACGGTTTCCATCTCACAGATTAATCGCTAAAATACATAATAGCCACTCATGTTACAGCTGTCAATTAATCAGAACAGCTGAAAAACATCCAGACACCAAAGATCTATCGCTAGTATCTTCTCTGTTATTTCATAAGCTTCCGCATATCCTCCACCGGAAGACCGGGCCAGGGGGAGATTTCCAACTCAGGAAGTAATCGGGGATGCGGAATAAAGATTGATGGGATCGGCTACTGTCCTGTTGAAGGCGATCCGTACATTCTCGCTTCTTCTCATATCACCAATGATATGCTCATAGATGCGCTGAACCTCGGATGGGTTTACAATCTGGAGTTCAACGGGTGGATCGATAGACATACATTCGAGATCGGATTCAACAGTGGTGAGTCTTTCTCTCTACGTGTAGATAACGGAGAGTTCATTCTCAGTTACGACTGAGTTTACTTTACTGAGAATTACTTTTCAAGGCTCTCAATAGCCTTCTCGAATACCTCAAGTTCCGGAAGTTTAATTGAAATCGTTCTTCTGTTGCCTGTGGTGGTAGTCCTTGCACGTGGCTGTACCACCTTCATCGGCCATACCTGGGTTTCATCTTTCGACAGGTATTTGGATGCAAAGTTCAGGTTCGCGATCTGTCTTAGATACCATATGGAGGATAGCCTTTTGAACTTCTCGTCGGCATTGCAGATTTTCTGCTCACGAGTGAAAAGATTACCCATTCCCGCATTGAACTCAGGCATGAGATGTTTCAATATTCTCATGAAAATACCATCAAGATCCCTGAATATTTCCAGATATGAATCCCGCGTGCTTTCGGTGGCACTTGCGGTACCCGCAAGAAAGTCGGCAAACGCACGCTGCATCACGGTAAACCTGGGGTAACTTGCGTCACCCAGGTTCAGTTTCAGGTTAAGATCCTTCACATCCCGGCTTCCCTCAAAAATATCAATTGCTTCTTCGAGTTTCCGTTTAACCGCAGAGGATTTGAGGTCTGAGGTTAAACCTGTTCGAGGCAGCACTTCTGAAAGAAGAGCATAGAATGCGCCGGATCGTACAGGAAATTCATCAATATCGTACCAGAATATATCCCAGGGATTAAGACCCCTCACTTTGCCGTAGAACATCAGACCGATTTTGAATTGACCAGTTGCCCCGCTCAATACCCATGTAAGTCCGGTGGATGAGTTGAATGTCTCAAATTCAGCTATGTCTGAATAATTGATCGTTTCCTGCTTTTTCAGTTTTGAGAAACCGCCGTTGGATTTGAACTTGATAAAGCGGTCTGATGTGAATATCTCCCCTTTGCCGCCAAACATCGCCTTCTCTATTAAAGCAAAAGGATGATCTCTTGGATGTCTGTCAAGGTTAAGAAGAATCGAAACTTTTTCACCGTAGCTGTCGATTGCGATTGGCATTTCGGACAGCGTATTCAATTCAATCTTCATCGCAACCCTCCATCGATATGTGTGCGCTACTCAGTGAAGTAATAATGTACATGTGGTTTCAGATTCCAGGTTGATAGAATATTAGATTTCCCGCCCTGTCAGAATCACCTCCCCGGTCCGTTACAGGTCTCTTTCCTTTCGTATTCTCTCTTCTCAACCAAACACTAATTAAATAGAGTTTTTATCCTGCCGAAAGTTGTGGCCTGCAGAGCAGCTGGTGTATAATCCAGCACCAGCTCCGGATCAATCGTACCCTCCTTCGTTCTCATAGAAAATCCTGCATAATCTTTATCATCCTGATATATTTGAAAGCCGTAGTTAGGATCGGTTCCATCCACAATATTCTGAACCCAATCTGTTACATCAATTTCCCACCAATCATAGATTGATGGTGCAATTATGGGGGTAATCTCAGCAAAACCAGGTTTGTTATTCCAGGTTACGGTCAACTCGTCCCAATCAGCGTTATTCCGGGCAATATGAATTTCATCCGTCGGGAAATCACCAAATGAAGCAAAAACCCATAATCGTAGAACGGCACTGTTGACAATCGCACCGGAATAGGCGGAAAGGTCGAATTTAATAAGAGTATTTCGCCAATCACCGGATGAAATACTACCGACCTGGAAACTTTGTTGCGAGCCTCTATTGGTACCGGGCATGTCCTGCCATACATCGGCGTCATCAGTTGGGTTAAGTGTTACCGAGTCAGCGTTTGCGATGCCAGCGAATATGACCAGAACGAAAACCGTAAAAACTGTTTTCTTCAACATGAAATCACACCTCCGAATAATTTTAGAGTCATACTAACTATATAATTATTACAATTACTTTCAAGTGGCTTCACTTCCGGTAGAGTCCTCCCAACTCCTTTTCAAGCGCTATGATTTCTCTATTCGTCATTCAGCTACTCCAGACCAAAACCTATTCGAAACAGAATCTTCTTCACGTAAATCCACAACTCAATGGCATAATATCCGTTCATGTTACGGGTGTCGATTAATCAGAACAGTTCTGAAACCCCTTATCAGCATTTGACTTGCCATCACGGTTATTCGTAGTTTCAGTAAATGATTGTTTTAATTAAAGGAGAATCGAAATCTCTGACCAAGCGAATATGATTGCCTTCTGTGGCCTGTACTGCGCTGAATGCCCCAATCACACAGGAAAAATCGCTGACCTGGCCAGGGACCTGAGGAAGGAACTCCGAAGTGTCAGGTTCGAGAAAACGGCGGAAGTGCTCTCTGAAATATCATTCTTCAGAACGTTCAAGAACTACGAACAATGCTACGAAGTTCTCGGCGGCATGGTAAAACTCCGCTGCAGAAAAACATGCAGAGAAGGAGGCGGCAACCCTTTCTGCAGGATAAGAAAGTGCTGCCAGAAAAAGGAACTGGAAGGCTGCTGGCTCTGCGATGATTTTGAGACATGCAAGAAACTGGATGAGCTGCGAACAAACCATGGCACCGCCCACATAAAGAATCTGCGCAGGATAAAAGGAAAAGGAATCGACGAATTCCTCAATGGAAAGAAGCACTGGTACATAAAACCAAAGCAGTGAATCTGAGAACCCCGCAATACCACAGGTGAGCCAGGTGTTAATTCTCCTCAATCAGCAACATATCCTTATTCAGTCAAACTTATGAATAAAACATGTGTATACTTCACCCATTCTGTTATGAGACAAAGAATATTCTCTTCCTCTCACTGAACCGGGATGTATAACCTGTTCATATGCTCATCTTAATTATCAGATACATGCTCATTTACATCGAAAGGATCAGAAACTATAAAAAGGTAAGGTTGTTAATCAGTTGAAAGGAGCAACAATGAATATTCTCCTGTCACTCATGATACCTCTGCTCAGCCTCTGGCCATGGGAATCTATAGGCCCTGAGGGAGGAGAGGTAAGTGCTATTCTTCAATCTACTCAGAATACCGATATTCTCTATGCATATTCCGGAGATTTTCCTGCCCAGGTACTGAAGTCAATTGACAGCGGCAGCAACTGGTCGGTTATTTCGCACCTCGATAGCGGAACTCCCTACGATATGGTCATGACAGCCAGCGGCAAGCTGGTGGTGGTTGGTTTCAACAAAGTATGGGTATCCGATGATAATGGTGTTACATGGAACAGTAATTACTACGTGAATACTATTTTCTACGATGCTGTAGCACATCCCGTAAACGGTAATGAGATCTTTGCTATTGGAGGCAGGTATACCACCGGCAGCTGGGACATGACTATTTTCCACTCCACAGATGGTGGCGTCGTATGGGATGAGCTGGTACTCATCAACTCCGGCAACCATTCTTATGGTTTCTGTGTCGATATTTCTCCCTCGAATCCTGACATAATACTTGCCGGAGGTGACGAGATTGGCCCTTCAAGTTATATACCGTACCTGTTCCTCTCAACCAGCGGAGGAGTATCTTTCAGCGATGTAACCCCTTCCGGGACATCCACGGAGACTTCCTTCTGCGGCGTCGGCATCCATCCAACTCATCCCGATACCATGCTTGCGAGTACCTATGCAGGTATCTACCGCACCCTTGATGGCGCTGCAAGCTGGACAAGAATCCAGGATCAGCCATACAGTTACGATATCTCCTTCAGCAAAATCGACACGGATCTTGTTCTGTCCACCAGTTGCTGGCATATCCACCGAAGCTCGGATTGCGGAGCTTCCTGGTCAACTTCATCCGCAGGCCTGACAGGTTCTGCGATATACTGGGTTACTCCCGATGCCGTAAGCAGTTCCATCGCATATACCGGAAGTACTGCCGGGTTCTTCCACAGCTCGGACGGAGGCACTAACTGGTCCCTTCAGAATTCCGGTCTGCTCGCAGGCAGGGTTGCAGCCATGGAGTATATAAACGGCTACATCTTCACGTACATGGAGAACATGGGGCTATTCAGAGCAGCAGAGGGCCCCTCCGTATTGTGGGAAACAATAAGCGTTCCTGTTTCCTTTCAGTATATATGCGATATTGAATCCAACGAAGGTGACACCCTTCTGGCTCTGGAGGGAATCTACGCTGGCAACGCTGACCTTTTCAGAAGCACAGACGGGGGATCCGTCTGGACATCGCTGGATAGCTACTACGCAAACGGCTACGACCTGGTTCACGGAGGCGGCAACATTTTCTGGTATTGCGGCTATAAATATGCACCCCCCGATTACAAGGGAGTTGTTTCCCTGACAGTTGATGCGGGAACAAGCTGGATAAGGCATGAATTGTTCAGCGGCACTCAGTTCGGTTATATAAAAGCGCTGGCAGTAGATCCTTCCGATCCGGACAGGATATTCTGCATGGGCAAACTCAACAGTATCTACGTACTTTACTACACTGAAAACGCTGGAGGTTTATGGCAGACTCAGACCGTTACCGGTTATACGGGTTCAATTCGTGGGCTCGCAGTCTGTCCCACTGATGGTAACAAGCTTGCCGCAGCATCATTCGATGGGCTTTACGCTTCGGACAATGCAGGCGCAGACTGGTACAAGGTAACAACTGATTTCGAGAGAGTAAACGATGTCCGACACTCGAATATCCTCGGAGGGCTTCTGGTGGCAACGGAAGAAGACGAAATCTGGCTCTGGGAGAACTGGACAGGAACGCCGACAACAGTAGGTAACCTCGGCTACCCGGCGGTTCAGTGCGTTGAAGAGGGTACTGACTTCCTGTATGCCGGAACGGCAGGATATGCTATGTGGCGCAAGGATATCAGCCAGTCAATTGAAGAGGGAACCGCGCCGGCAACGGACATCACAATATCCGTTTACCCGAATCCCGTTCAGGGCTACTACGCATCTGTAACCTTCACGCTTCCAGCACAGCAACAGGCAACTCTTTCCATCTACGATATCGCAGGAAGAAAGCTCGCAACTCCCATGCAGGGAATAATGATCGAAGGCACAAACCAAATAAACCTGGACACCTCAAACCTTTCGCAGGGGATGTACTTCGTAAGGCTGGAAACAGAACGGACCACGGCCACAGCAAGGCTGATAGTAATAAGGTAGGAGACAATTTCATCCCCGACCGGAGATATTAGTTGTCGTTGATCACTATTCCGGGTATTTCAGAGAGGCTGCATGTAGCAAGATCCAC
>DAOWFD010000031.1 GCA_030638185.1 Candidatus Aegiribacteria sp. | reverse complement strand
TCGACATCTATGCAAAGAGACGAGAAGTGCTGGTGGAAGGTCTCAGGAAACTCGACTGGGATATCTGCGAATCACCGGGTACCTTTTACGTCTGGGTTAAGCTTCCCGGGGGTACACAGTCCATGCGATTCGCCCGAAAGCTTATAGCTCATACCGGGATTGTAGTTACACCCGGAAGCGGTTTCGGTACATACGGAGAAGGATACATCCGTTTTGCACTTACAATCCCCGAGGAATCTATTTACCAGGCAATCGGAAGACTTGAACAGATGGAGCTTTTCAGGCATAAGATAAAGGCATGGCTGAAAAAGGGAGTCGAATGAAGGGCAGACTTGTACTGAAGAATATCATACTCCGGCTGAAGCTGGGGGTTGCAAACCATGAGAAGATATCTTTCAGGGATGTCCCCGTTACCGCAGTCTGGACAGGTGAGGTTGCCGTTGGTCCTTCAATTGATTACTCTGATGTATGTGATACTCTTGCTGGATTTGATGAGAGGGAATACGATTACATTGAGGATCTGGCATCGGATATTTTGAGTTTGCTTCGGAGAGAGTATCCTTGTGGCCGATGGGCGGTGACCATCACGAAACCCTTCCCGCCGGTTTCTCTGAAGCTTGAATCAGCTTCATTCACTCTTGAAGGAGGTGAAAATGGCTGAGTTTGCTATTGGAATGGGAAGCAACCTGGAAAACAGGATAGGGAACATCATAGAAGGTATTCGTTACCTGCTTTCACGGTCCGGAATGGGTGTGTTCAGGCTGTCAGGGGTTTACGAAACGCTTCCCATGGAAGGAGTTGAAGGCGGCAGTTTCCTGAACTGCGTTCTTGTGGGTAACTTCTATGGACGTGTGGAGGAGCTGCAGAAGGACTGCAGGGAGGCAGAAATTCTGATGGGTTCCAAGGTAAGGAAGAACAACTCCTCCCGAACCCTGGACATTGACCTGCTGTTCTTTGGAGATGCGACCAGAGATGATGAAGCTCTTACACTGCCTCATCCCGGAATACAGAGAAGGTTATTTGTGCTTAAACCTCTTTCTGAAGTATGGTACAGACAAATCCCCGGACTGAAAGCTACACCTGAGGAGCTTCTTAATAAGTGTTCCGATCAAAGCAGGATTCTAAAGATCTATGACACACCTGTCAGAGGCTGCTTCTGGGAGGTTCCCAGCTGACGACTGAATTCAATTATGTGGTTGTGGAAGGCCCCATCGGAGTGGGCAAAACAACTGTATGCAACCTGCTGGCGTCCAGCTGGAAAGCCGGAACAATCCTTGAAGAAGTGGAAGAGAATCCATTTCTCCCGCGGTTTTACAGGAACAGGAAAACATGGGCGTTCCAGACTCAGCTATTCTTCATGCTCAGCCGTTACGGGCAGCAGAAAAAGCTGGCACAGCTCGACCTGTTCAGGAAGAAGCTCGTTGCCGATTACATGTTCGCAAAGGACAGGATATTCGCCTCCATCAACCTTCAGGATGATGAATTCGCGCTTTACGAAAAATTGTCCAGAATGCTGGCCTGCGATATCCCTCAGCCTGATCTTGTGATATACCTTCAGGGGTCATGCGACTCCCTTCTGAGAAGAATATCCAGCCGTGGAAGATCCTTTGAAACCGATTTAAGCCGCTCCTACCTTGAAAAGCTGACCGATGCCTACAACGATTATTTCTTCAGAGCAAGAAAACATCCTACGCTTGTTGTCAACACCGATCATGCTGATTTCAGGCACAAAGGAGAGGATTTCAACCGACTTCTTGAGGCGATTGAGAACCATACAGGGGGTATAGAAAGCTTCGTCCCAAGACTTGGCGGGCGGAGATGAAGGACATCACGATCCTCCGGACTGCTGAGCAGGTGGGGAACCTTGTGAATCGGTGGCGCCAGGCAGGGATGAGAATCGGATTCGTCCCCACGATGGGAGCGCTTCACCAGGGGCATCTCAGTCTTGTCTCACAGGCCCTTGGAGAGGCTGACAGGATTATCGTGTCCATATTCGTAAATCCTACACAGTTCGGCCAGGGAGAGGACCTGGAATCCTACCCCAATACCTTTGATGAAGATTTGATGAAGCTCGAAGAAGCGGGTGCTCATTGTGTGTTCTTCCCATCTGTTGCCGAAATTTATCCCGATGGGTTCTCGACCTCCGTTCATGTTTCCGGCCTTACTGAAACCCTCTGCGGAAAGTACAGGCCGGAACACTTTGACGGGGTTGCGACCGTCTGCGCGGTTCTTTTCGGCATAGTGCGGCCCGACATCGCTGTCTTCGGAAGAAAGGACGCCCAGCAGCTTGCTGTCATAAGAAGAATGGTGGACGACCTCAGACTCGGAGTCCTGGTCCTCGCCGGAGAAATAATCAGAGAACCCGATGGTCTTGCGATGAGTTCGAGGAACTCGTACCTCAGTTCCGAGCAGAGGAAACAGGCGGCGGTTGTATGTATAGGATTATCAAGGGCTGCCGAACTGGTTTCAGAGGGGGAGAGGGACGCTGTGCGGATTTGCGATGCTGTACGGGAAGTCATAGCTGAAGCACCTCTGGCGACGATCCAGTATCTGGAACTTGTTGACCCTGACACCATGAAGCCGGTTGAAAAGCTGAACACCCCCGGTCTTCTTGCCGTTGCTGTATATTTCGGCCAAACGAGACTGATCGATAACGTGATCCTGAAACCCTGAGGGTTTCAGAAGGAGGATATATTTTGCACAGGTGCTTTTTGGGAGCTAAGTTGCATAGAATGGTCATAACGGAAGCCGATCTGAACTATGTGGGTTCGATAACAATTGACAGTGATCTTCTTGATATCTCCGGGATACTCCCCGGTGAACGGGTTCTGGTTGCCGATATTGAGAGTGGTGCGAGGTTTGAAACCTACGTTATGGAAGGCAAAAGGGGAAGCGGAGTAATCTGTATCAACGGTGCTGCAGCCAGGCTGGTTCACCCCGGTGACAGGGCTATTATCATGCAGTACGTGTGGGCTTCCGATTCCGAAGCCCCTCCGAAGGCAAGAGTAGTGGTTGCGGATGACAGAAATCTCAACCCCTCACTGCTTGACGAATGACAGCCTGTATCATTCTTGCCGCCGGCCAGGGGAAGAGGATGAAATCACCTCTTCCAAAGGTGGTCCATCCGGTTCTTGGAGTTCCGATGGTGATCAGAGTGGTAAGACAGGCAGTTGAAGCCGGTCTTGACAGGTCCATTGTGGTTGTCGGCTACAGCAGGGAAAGTGTTATTCCACTCCTTTCGGAAGAGGGAGCTTCGTGGGCTGTACAGGAGGAGCAGCTGGGAACCGCGCATGCGGTTACCTGCGGAATGAAGGATGTGTCAGCGGAAAGCGTGACGGTCCTGCTCGGTGACGTCCCACTTCTTAAAAGTTGCACGATTTCAAAACTGGAGGAATCCCGCAGGAAAGCCGGAGCTGCAATAGCGGTGCTTTCAACCTGTCCACCTGATCCATCGGGATATGGAAGGATCATCAGGGACAGTGATCTGCTCCGAGCTATAGTGGAAGAGAGGGATTGCACTCCCCGGCAGCTGGAAATCGGTGAAATAAACACAGGTCTTATGTCATTTGACGGCGGGGTGCTTCCCGAACTGCTGAGGGAGATTAGCACCGATAATGACCAGGGAGAGTATTACCTTACGGATGCCGTTTCCATTGCTGTGAACCGGGGAATGCCTTGCATTTCTGTACTCGCAGGAGATTACAGGGAAGTATCCGGTGTGAACAACCGCGTGCAGCTTGCCTGCGCAACTGAAAACCTCCGGAAACAGGTTCTTGATGCTTGCATGATCAGTGGGGTCAACATTCCCGACCCCGGCGGGGTGTGGATAGAGGAATCTGTTGATATCGGTACAGGTGTTTCAATTGGAAGGTCGACCAGGCTTTCGGGGAAGACGGTGATCGGCGATAACTGTATCGTAGGAGATGGAAGCATTCTGATAGATATTGACGTGCCTCCCGGCACGGTTATTGAGCCCTATTCCGTAATGGGATGGAAGGCTGCCCGGTGAAGCATCTTGCAGCGCCCTGGAGAAGTACCTACGTTACCGGCTCAGAGCCCGAGGACGGATGCGTGCTGTGCAGAATCGGCAGTGAATGTGATAAGGACAGGGAGAACTACGTTCTGTACCGTGAGGATAACTTTTTCGTTGTACTGAACAGGTACCCCTACATCAACGGCCATCTGATGATTGTACCAATGAGACATGCGGAGGATTTATCCGGACTTGACAGCAGGGAGCTTGATACGCTGATCAGACTTGTGGTGAAGTGCGAAAAAGCACTTGCAGAAGGCATGAACTGCATGGGAATGAACGGAGGATGGAACCTGGGAGGTTGTGCCGGAGCGGGAATTGAGGGGCATATACATATTCATATGCTTCCAAGATGGTCCGGCGATACGAACTTCATGACCACTACAGGTGAAACAAGAGTGATCTCGGCTTCACTGGAGAACAGTTACAGCAGGCTCAAGCCCTTTTTTGACCAGGAGGTTGATTAGCTGATGGCTGCAGGTGGACGTTTCCCCTGGAGGTGGGTGATAGCCGGGCTGGCTATTGCCGTTATTGCAATGACCATGATCATCCCTCCACCGGGAAAAGCTCAGGAAGTGGAGAGTACCGATGATACGGTTGAAGCAGGCGATACTGAGGAGAATGAGCCGGCAGAAGAAGTTTGTGTCCCCGATTCTATCCGGGTTCTGGTTCTTAACGGTACATCGATTGATGGACTGGCAAGCAGAACCCAGCGCCAGCTCCTGCGGTCCTCATCCGATTCAACAGTCATTCTTGCTCCTTTCGATCCCTCGGATACCGATAAAAAACCATACGAAGAAACTATCCTCATATCCCATCTGGCCGATATTTCGGCCGCAAGGATAATCGCAGATATCCTTGGCAGACCGGAAGACTGCATCGTATGGGAGGTTCCTGCTGGGAATGCTCCCGTAATTGTGGATGTGACCATCTGTATTGGCGAAGATATGGGGGAAGTGTTTCCAACCATTGAATAATTCCCATGAGGACTATGGAGGTGTTTTTTGTCAAGAGACATTCTTGATACTTTTGTAGAAGCTATTCGGCATCGTCACGGTTACAGGATTGTCGCTCTGGATATGAGCGATGTGCCCCTTACCATGGAGGCTTTCCTTCTGGCTACCGCCGAGAATCGGATACAGGCCAGAGCTATTGCTGATCATGTAGAAGAAACCGCAAGACGGAATGGCTTCAGGAAGCATCACATTGAGGGTTACGATGAAGGCAGCTGGATCCTCATAGATTACATCGATCTGGTTGTTCACATTTTTCTACCCGAGACCAGGGAGTA
>DAOWFD010000241.1 GCA_030638185.1 Candidatus Aegiribacteria sp. | reverse complement strand
GAAAGAGGAATATCAGTTGTGAATGAGGCTGTGTGCAGAGGATGCGGAAACTGCTTCGGAAGCTGCCCGTCAGGAGCTCTCAGAACAAAACATTTCACTAACATTCAGCTTTATCGTGAAGTTGATGAGGCGCTCCGTTGATCCAGGAAAGGAAAAACAGATGACCGATGCTGAGCGAAAGGGAGCGGTGTTGCCGGCTGCGAAAGAGCCCGGTGACGCTGTTCTGGACTTTCTCAGACTGGCCATTACAAAGGAAGTAGCGGATGCTGTTATTCTTCCGATGAAAGTACCGTCCGGTGATTCGTATGCATGGATTCTGATGAATGACCTCTCTCTGCTTGACGACGCTGTTCCAATAGCTGCCACCATGCCTGTGCAGGGAGCGAAAGCTCTCAGGAGCCTTACCCGGAAAGGTCCCGGGAATCTCACTGTCATTGCTGTTATGAGACCCTGCGAGATAAGGGCGGCCATGGAGCTTTCAAAGCTCGGGCAGGTTCATCCTGATAATCTCATCCTGGCCACTTACGATTGTCCCGGAGCGGTGCAGCTTCAGAAATATGTGGATGATCCCACGGGTAGCGAGGAACATTTTGCCAGAATGCAGCAGAGCGGTAAACCTGATGATTCCGCCAAGCCTGTCTGTCACTATTGCGAGAACTTCTCCCTGTTTGATTCAGACATACACTTCGGTTATCTGGGACTCTCTGAAAAGGAAGTGCTTGTTATTCCCGGCAGCGATAAGGGATCTGAACTTCTTGAAGAACTTGGACTGGAACTGACGAAGAATCTTTCATCGTGGGAAAAAGGTATTGAAAAACTTAAAGCGGACAGGATAAAGGCGAGGAAAAGCGCTTTTGAGGAAACAGAAGGCCAGTTGCGTGGTTTTGACGGGCTGCTTTCAGTATTCGCCAATTGCATCGGATGCCACAACTGTCAGAGTGCCTGCCCGATATGTTATTGCAGACTGTGTTATTTTGATTCGGAAACTGCGGAGCAGAATCCCGATGCACTTATAACAGCTGCCTCAAAGCGGGGTGGGATTTCTCTTCCGGAGGACAGGATCATGTTCCATACAGGCAGGATGGCGCATATGAGTCTATCCTGCGTTTCCTGCGGGCAGTGTTCAGATGCCTGCCCGGTTTCAATACCGGTAGCCGATGTATTCAGTTACGTGGCAGACCGGACACAACGGACATTCGAGTACACCGCCGGACGGAATGACGGTGATCCCCTCCCTCTCAGGCAGTTCAGAAAATCTGAATTACCAGGAGTGCACGAACTTGTGAAGGATGCCGAAGCGGAGGTACCGTCTCATGAGTAGCATATTAATCGATACAAGCGCTTCCAGGAAAGTGAAGGAACTTCTTAAATTTCTTCTCGAGAGCGGAAAGATTGACGCTGCTTTGACAATGAGAAAAATCCCTGAAAGTAATTCCTACGATCTCGGGTTGATAACGGAAGCGTCGAATCTCGATGAGGCTGTCCCCATTATACCTGTCATGACAGTCAACGCCGGTCAGGTGCTTTCTTCCATATCGACTTCCAGAAAAAAGATAGCGGTTGTTCTGAAGCCGTGCGAACTCAGGGCTTTTGTGGAACTGGTAAAACGGGAGCAGGGATCATTTGAGAATCTTCTGACGATTTCCCATACGTGCGGTGGTGTTTTTCCTCTCGATCTGGTAGTAGCAGAAGATATCGAAGAATTATTGCCCAAGTATGAGAAAATCATCTCGAAGGGTGAAGTGCCCATTAATACAAGAGATACATGCAGAGCATGCGAACATTTCATTCCGATGAATGCGGACATAACTGTAGTGGTAGCAGGTGAATGCGAATTCGGAAAAGGATGCGTGATGTACCTCAATACGGATAAGGCCGAGGAGTTTACCGAGGGCTTTACGAAGGAGCGAGGCGAACTGAAATTCGACCCGTCTGTGCTGAAAAAAACGCTGGATGCACACCTGGTAGAAAAGGAAAGGCTTTTTGCATCCATAACGGAAGATGGCCCGGGTCTGGATCGATTGCTGGACACGTTCGGAAAATGTGTCGGATGTCATGGCTGCAACAGCGTATGTCCAATCTGTTACTGTCTTCTCTGTGATTTTGAATCGGCTAATTTCGATTACAATCTGCCGTATTTTGAAGAGCATCTGTCGCGCAGGGGCGCGCTGCGTCTGCCGCCTGACACGATATTCTTCCATCTCGGCAGACTGACACATATGAGCTTCTCCTGTGTCGGATGCGGAATGTGTTCCGATGTATGTCCTGTCGGCATCCCGGTCGCAGCGGTATTCAGGAAAACAGGAGAAAAGACAGCTGCGCTTTTTGATTATGTGCCTGGAAGGGATGTTGAAGAATCGATCCCTGTCATGGTTTACAAAGAGGAGGAATTATCAGATCTCGGATAGTTTTGCATTCTGATAGAACTGTCCGGCTGTTTTGGAGTACGATATGAAGAAAGAATTCACGCCAAGAATCACAAGCTTCCTGTGCAAGTGGTGTACATATACAGGGGCGGATCTCGCGGGTACGGCCAGACTGCAGTACCCTGTTTCGATAATTCCCATTCAGGTGATGTGTTCGAGCAGGGTTGATCCGGTATTTCTTATTAAAGCCTTCTTAAGCGGTTCCGATGGCGTTCTGATCGGGGGCTGCCATCCGGGGGACTGTCATTATGAAACCGGAAACTACCATGCCAGAAGAAGGTTCGCGATTGTAAAAAGCGTGTTTGAATCCCTCGGACTCGAATCGGACAGGCTGAAGCTTTCCTGGATATCCGCTTCGGAGGGACCAAAATTCGCCAGGGTTGCGAATGAATACACAGAGGAGATAATGAAACTCGGAGAGAATCCAACAAGGAAGAGCATATTCCTGTGACGAAAAGTAAAAAGAACTCCGTTCTTGTTCTGGGTGCTGGGATCGCCGGGATACAGGCGTCTTTGGACCTTGCGGAGATGGGTGTTAGGGTCCACCTGGTCGAGGAAACACCAACAATAGGCGGGAGAATGCCTCAGCTGGACAAGACATTCCCTACCAACGACTGCTCGATGTGCATACTTGCCCCCAAGATGAGCGAATGCGTAAGACATCCTTTAATCACTCTGCATATTTTGTCGAGTCTTGAAAATATCTCCGGCACTCCGGGTAATTTCATCTGCAGTGTAATTGAACGGGCCAAATACGTTGATCCGGTGAAATGTGTCTCCTGCGGTCTCTGCGAGGAAAAATGTCCTGTTAAGATAGAAGATGAATTCGATGTGGGGCTCCGGAAAACAAAGGCCATATCGCGATATTTCCTTCAGAGTATTCCGTCTGAATACACGATCAACAAGGATCATTGTCTTTATCTTACCAAGGGTGTGTGCAAACTTTGTGAAAAGGTCTGTCCTACCGGCGCGATCAACTACGAAGACACGGACAGGGAAATTAAACTGAATGTAGGAGCCGTTATTCTCGCGACCGGTATCGATCCGTTCGATCCTATCGGCTTCGGCCAATTCGGATATCACCGCTACAGTAACGTCGTCACCTCTCTCGAATTCGAACGTATGCTTTCCGCATCCGGACCATTTGGAGGTCATGTTGAGAAAGCTTCCGATGGCAAACCTCCTAAGAGGCTGGCTTTCATACAGTGCGTGGGTTCAAGGGACGAAGGCATTGACAGGAACTACTGCTCATCAGCCTGCTGCATGTTCGCCATAAAGCAGTCTATCATCGCGAAAGAGCACAGCAAAGAACTGGAAGCCACGATTTTCTATATGGATATCAGGGCTTTCGGCAAGGATTTCGACAAGTATTACGATAAAGCTGAAAACCAGTACGGCGTGCAGTTCAAGAGATCCAGGATAGCCGACATCAAGGAACTGCCCGATGGCAGCCTGG
>DAOWFD010000276.1 GCA_030638185.1 Candidatus Aegiribacteria sp. | reverse complement strand
GTGTGCTGGAGCAGACCGACTGCAGAAAAAGAGACAGATCCTGGCTGGCGACTGCGTTACTGAGAATCCCGCCATTCTTCCCCTGATCAGTAAAGAAAGCCAAAAAGGTAAAGAGGTATCTCATGCTTTCCACCGAATAGAATATCATCCTTGACCAGGTATGCTCTATTTAGATTCCTTCCTATATGCTTCAGGGATTTATTCCGACCACCAACCTTGAACAACGCACCCTTTACTTCAAAATTACCGATCCTACTGTAATGCACCTGATGACCGCTGTTTTTAATCCGAACTAGAGGAGTTCATACTAACTGAAGTGGGAACTGATCATTCCAGTCAATTACCATGAGTTTGCAGGAGCACAATATCAAGAAATCCTGGAGAGAAGGAGAAGGCAACCCTCTCTGCTATATAAGCTGTAGAGATTAAAACCCCTCCGCCGAACAGCCGGGGATCATATCATCTCTACACACTCCCCATATCTTCATTTGACATCTGCACTTCTCCGGAATATTCTCTTAACGGATAATCGATCAATGTGAGGCAATTGTGCAAGGAGTACGATTTCAGGCACACACAGTGAAGAAAATTGCATGAATGAAGAATTGGAAGTTCTGAAAACCGTGACGCAGGCTCTGCATAATGCGGGTATCGCATATATGATTACAGGGTCTGTCGCGATGAATTATTATGCTTTTCCAAGAATGACGCGAGATATAGATATAGTCATCGAACTGCAGGATGATGATACCGCTACACTGGTTAATCTTTTTGAGGACGACTTTTATGTTTTTCAGGATTCGATAGAAGAAGCTTTGCGTAATCGTGGAATGTTCAACATTATCCACAATGAGTACGTATTGAAAGTTGATTTCATTCTTAAAAAACCAACCCCATATCGACTTATGGAATTTCAAAGGAAACGTCAGATTCTCGTTGAGGATATTCCTATGTGGATAGTAAGTCCGGAGGATCTGATTCTATCGAAACTCTGGTGGTCAAGAGACAGTCATTCAGAAGTGCAGATTGGCGATATAAAAAACCTGTTTGCTTCAGTTGAAGATCTTGATATTGCTTACATAGACAGATGGGTAGCAGAAATGGGTCTTCAGGATATTTCAAGGAAAGCAATCGATGATTGATACAGATCCAGTTATCGAATCAAAGACAAGGGCATTGATGATGAACAAATCTCCCGAAGAACGATTAATAATTGGATGTTCTATGTTTACCTTCGTCAAAGCAATAGTTCGATCCTCGATTATGCAAAAGAACAGTAGTATGCCGCCCTGTGATCTGAAAAAAGAATTGTTTCTGCGATTCTACGGAAATGACATGGACAAAAGTGCCAGGGACAGAATTGCGAATAGTCTGAGTCAATAAGAGCTTCCGGAAAGGCTTTCCTCAAGAAAGCTTCAAAACAAATCCAGGCATAGCCAAAAAGGTAAAGAGGTATCTCATTCTTTCCCCGTACAGGATATAATCCTTAACAAGGGATGCTCTATTAAGATTCTTTCCTATATGCTTCAGGGATTTGTTCCACCCGCCAACCTCAAACAACGCACCCTCTACTTCAAAATTACCGATCCTGCTGTAATGCACCTGATGACCGCCGTTTTTGATCATACTCACAAAGAATGTTTCCATATTATGATCTCACTCCTAATATTGGCTACAATATCTGGAGTGTAGTCCAAAGTTAATTCAAAAATCCATGACTGTATTCCAAACGATCACCTCAATGGAAGTCCCTGCGAATCCATAACATCTGAGCGTATAAGATATTAAAAGAATATTCTCTGCCGGATTAATCCGCTAACAGCATCTGCCCCAGTGAATGCAGGTTCTCTACTCTTACACCTTGCCTGTACGTATATGGCTGGTCAACTGGAGATACTACTGCAGCCATCTCCGGTTTGAGGGTTTCAAGAAGTGTCCTGATGTTCTTCGAAAAACAGCTCAGGCTCCGCAAGCATATTTCTGTGAGATCGATTCTGAAGATCGAGATATATCGACGATTCGCCTGATTTCCGCAGGAATTCCACTCTACTTTTACTCCCGGGTGTAGTCCTTGCCATAAAGTTTGACTGAACACTCGGGGCAGATACCGTGAGAGAACTTTGCGTCGGAGTGATCGGAGACATAGGACTCGATCTGCTGCCAATAGCCATCGTCATCCCTGACTTTCTTGCACGAAGCGCAGATAGGAAGCATGCCCTGAAGTTGCTTAACGTCAGCAAGCGCATCACGAAGCCGATCGTTCATCGCAGAAAGTTCCACGTTCTTCAGACGATAGATCTCTGCTTCCTTCTCTTTCTTCTCTGTTTCGAACTGCACTTGAAGCCCCGCTATCTTTTCCATGCTCTTCTCGTTCAGGTGCTCCTCCAGGCATATTTTCAGTTCCCTGGAGTGCTGAAGAGCTTTCTGCAGATCGCACTTTGCCTCGTACAGGTCCGTTATCTTCTCCAGGCAGTGGATTTCCCAGTCCTTTATCTCAAGCTTTCTTGATAACTCCAGGCCTCTGATGATAAGTTCTTCAGCTTCATCGAGACGCCCCAGTTCAGTGTATATCCCGCCGATACAACCGCATATGTAGGCGATTCCTCTCCTGTTGCCGATCTCCTCATATATTTCAAGGCTCCTGATGTAGAAGTCCAGAGCTGATTCGTTGTCGCCGAGGCCTTCACGCAGACCTCCCAGATTACTCAGAATGCTTGCGATACCTTTTCTGTCTCCCAGATCTTCCCTGATTTCAAGGGACTTCTGGAAGGACTCGTAAGCCTTGTCCAGTTCTTCCTCTTTTTCGTGTATACAACCGATGTTGTTGTAGAGGTATGCCAGTTTCTGACGGTCATCGGACTTCTCCCAGATCTTCCGCGCGTATTCATAGGATGACTGTGCAAGGTCCAGGCGAAGCAGGATGCTGTAGCATGCGCCTATGTTGAAGTAGCAACGTGCAAGTTCATCTTCACCGGCACCACATTCCAGTTTCCGCCTGAGAGACTCGTGGTGGTGCTCAAGAGCTTTGTCAATCATACCTTGAGCCCTGAAAATCAAGGCAATAGTACCGTGAATAGATGCCATGCCGCTCTCGTCCCCGAGTTCCTCACAGATCTCCATGGACTTCCGGCAATACGACATCGCCTCAGGAAAGTTCCCCCCCTCGCAATTGATTATTCCAAGCGTGTTGTAGCTCTTAGCCTTCTCGACAGGGAGTCCCAGTTTTTGAGCGATATCCAGTACTTCCATAGCGTAGGCTTCCGCTTTTCGGGGATCTGAATGAATCCAGGCCAAAGCAAGTTTGTTCAGCACGGACAACAGTTCTGAATCGTCAGGCTTCGACCTGAGTTCTTCGAGTTCCTTCTCCAGCACAATGATTTCTTCATTCGGCATAACCTGTACCCACAAAACCCTTTCAAGACGGTTATCTTGAAAGCATAATATCCGTTCATGTTACAGGTGTCAATCAAGCGAACAATGTTACCTGATAAAGGTTCATGGATGTGACCTTGCTGATGGCAATTGCCAGCTGAAGATATGCCCGAACTCCATGTTATTGCTGCCGGTTCCCTGCTCGAATTTGCCTTTGGAGAAATATATATTCCGGTTGGCAGAGTTCAATACATGCGAATTTACCCGATGTCATTCTATGAGTATCTCAATGCAATTCGCGGGGAATCATTAGCCGCAGAATCTCTTAAACACCCGGGCACAGTGAATGAACGGGTTCAAAATCTGCTCCTGGAAGAATTGCTCAGGTATTTCCTTATCGGAGGAAGCAGTGCCGAGGTTGATTATCTTCTGACATTCAACGGGAAAATCTATCCAATTGAAGCTAAGTCCGGAGCAGCCGGAAGCTTGAAAAGCCTTCATATGCTCCCGCAAAAATATCCCAACTGTCCCCGTGGACTGGATTTTTATAACGGTACATATAAAAACCTCCCGGAACAGAAACTGGAGTATTTGCCATTATATAACGCTGGCGGGATGTCCGGGGAACGAATTTCTGACATATGAACAGATGCCGGGAAGATACGGATGCTATTCTTTCTTAAGCCTGAAGATAGTGTACTGGCTTATTCACGATATAACTGCGGGGTTACACAGAACATTAATAATATTGAATCCGTCTTGACTCAATATGGATTCTGAATATAATAGTATCAGGCATGATACTAGGAGTATTATAAATGATACCAGGCGAAAGCATTTTTAAACTTGAGGATGTCCTGGGAACCAGGGTCCCCTGGCGCCTCCTGCGCATACTTCTGAAACGTCCTTACCTCAGCTTCTCACCCACTGTACTTGCCGCAACCCTTCAAACTTCGCGAGCAAGCGTACTGCGAGTCCTTGGAATCCTCGGAGAATCTGCCCTGATCCGCAAATTCAATGGAGGACGATACCAGGCAAACACAGAGCATGAGATGATCAGGCGGTTATGGGGCCTGTTCATGCTGGAGCACCACGCAAACCTGCAGCCCTCATTCAGAAACGCCATTGATATGTTCTTTAAAGCAGTTGAGGATAAGGTTGTGGTCTTCATCGTATTCGGCTCTGTTTCCAGGGGACTTGCAACTGAGAGAAGTGATATTGATATCTGTTTTGTAGGTGAAAATATTGATGCAAATCGTTTCGATTTTCTTCCGTGCCGTTTCGAATTGTATAAATATAAGGAGCATCATTTAAAAGACCTTACAGATTTTGTCGTGCTGGATAGCCTTTTAAATGGTATAGTGCTGAAGGGAGAGATGCTCGTGTATAACATACTCAAGGATCTTCGTACATTTCCAAAGGAATATTTACTCTATCGTGTTACCAAGGCAAAACAATTCCTCGGCCGTGCGGATGAATTGCAGGGCGAAGCGAAGGACTACTATTATTCATTAGCCCGCATTGCAATTGGAGAAGTTAAGGCTGTTCTTCACAAGGGAACAACGGTAAGCAAGCATGAGATTAATTATCAGTTCAGTGAGGATATTACAGCATTGGAGAGCGAATTGGCCAGGGAAGGAAATAAGATATGGCTGATATAGATATTGAAAGAGCTGAAAATCTGTTGAAATCAGCTGCTATTTATTATGCCAGGATGATCTTGCAGGTGTAGCCGGGTTGGCTTACCAGGCATTTGAATCAGCTGTGATCTCCCTGACCTCTGTTATCAATGGATCTGACTCCAGAACTCATGCAGCCCGTCGAAAACGCGCAAAAGTACTCCTTAGCAATCATAGAACAAAGATTGACTTATTATGGGAGGTCCGGAATGTGGATTTCTATGGGAACACACACCTCGATCAACCAAGACGTAAATTGACGAAAGAAGAGGCAGTGGACGCTTTGAATACCGTTGAAATAATCATTGCGGATATCAAACTAATGTTATGATCCAGAAATCCGTAAAGAAGCGAACTCAAGGATGTCCCGTTGTAGAGATCACAAATTGACTTTAGCCTACAGTCATCACCGAGAGAGTCACATCGCTCAAGACTGGCTGTTTTTATACAAAACTACAGAAACTGAGTTAAGATTATAACTTTTCAATGATAAGGAATCATCCTGCAAATTTACGACATACTCAATGTACTTGAGAAGCACAGAATAGATCAATTTCCTGAAGAAGCCCTGAAAGAAGCTATCCGCCGTAAACAGGAAATCACGCCATATCTGCTGCGGGCAATCGATATTGCAGCTGAAGAGCCGGAGTTACTGGCATTCAGCACCTCAAACAATCTGCATTTGTTCGCATTCTATCTTCTCGCCCAGTTCAGAGAGCCTCTGGCCTATCCAATCATCATCAGGATATTCGAACTTCCTGCAAGATTCCTGGGTTCCCTTTTAAGAGATATGGTTTCAGATGATAGATCTTCAATTCTTGCTTCAGTATGTAATGGTGATATTGTGCCAATTAAATCCCTTATTGAAAATACCTCTGTCTTTGAATCTGCACGAATAGATGCTCTAATTTCATTGCAGATACTTGTTCATGAAGGCATTCTGGAAAGAAAGGAAGTACTGGAGTATTTTGCGGAGCTTTTTCAGCATAAACTTGAAAAAGAACCTTCCCCTCTTTGGGATCATCTCGTCTTTGAAACTGTACAACTCCACGGCAAAACGCTGCAAGAACATATCTATACTGTTTTAGAAAACGGTCTGGTAAATCCCAACTTCATATGCCGGGAAGATGTGGATGATATTCTTTCTTTGCCTGAAGATACTGTACTTGCTCATTCAGGATATAACTGCAGGGGGCTGGTTGATGTCAATCGCTTTCTGGGTTGGTTATCTCCTGTCGAAGAAGCGTTCAGATCCCATATGTCAGCAGATGATCATCCTCCTGCCAGTACATACGTCAGGGAACATCCCAAAATCGGCCGGAACGATCCCTGCCCGTGCGGCAGCGGAAGGAAATATAAGAAGTGTTGCGGCGCCAGTTGATTCCTGCAGTTCCCCCAAATTCTTCTCAGTTATTCTGATGCTGCTGCCTTTTTCCGCTATCAGGATAACTGTTATTAGTACCCTCTATTAATCAGTCCAGGGGTCAATTCTATTGCCCTCCTGTTTTTATCATCAATAACTGTTACCTTGCATGACAAGTGTAATTCCGAAATCTTCAAGGTTGAATTTACTGAACTGCCGAACAACTCTGATATAGCCTTTCAAGCAGATCGATCAGCTTATCTCC
>DAOWFD010000400.1 GCA_030638185.1 Candidatus Aegiribacteria sp. | reverse complement strand
GTTCTTTCCCTTGGTTCGAGTTCTACTGGAAGAAAGACAGCAAGTGAAAGCCCTGTGTTGCGAGACGGATGGCATTTCTTCGAATACACAGAGTACGGGGAAGTAGAACACCTGGAATTTTTTCCATACACCAACAGGGTGCTTTGTATGAGAATGAAACTGGGATGTTACAGACGACAGTAACAGATCAATGCCGGGTGGTGTTTATCTGTGTCACTTTGTATCCGATAATTCAGCAGCAGTCTGCAAGCTTATTCTGGCAGAATGAGGTATAGTGAATGATGTGTTTGGTGCGGTCAATTATTCTTCCAGCATCTGCAGCATATATATTTTCTGATATCCGCAGAAGGGATCCTCAGCATACGCCAGAAAGCCGTTCTCATCGATATAGAACCGCCATGTGCTTCCGTCCGGAGGTTCCCCGGCGACTGTGGCAGTGAAAAGGAACTCACCTTCGGGGCTCAGAACTGTGAAAGTAGGGGTGGAGGGACCACCCTGCAGCACCCAGAGGTTCCCTTCTCCGTCCGTTTCAAGCCCTCTTATCATGGGCTTGAAAGGATCCGGCTCAAGGCCTACCGGACTCTCATTTGACGCGATGGCCTTTGCCCTTAGAATATTCCTCTCCATCTCTATCTCTTCTTCAGTTCTTCTCACGGGCTCGTAGAGGAGTTCCTGAGTCCGGATCTCATTTCCCGCTGAATCGCAGACGATTATTAAAGCTACTTCGGTTGAACGGGGAGCGATGAAGACCATTCCGTCAGAACCCACGGCGATATCGTAACCGTACCAGTCAAGCTCCAGCATTCCAACTTCATCCGTCATATCAAAGGGCACTATCTCTTCGTAGTAGGTAACAAAAGGTTCATCAATGCCTGCTTCGTACATTGAAATGGTTACCGGAAGTACTATGTCATCTCCATCAATCTCGAAGTTTATATCTTTTCTCAGGTAACTGTTGCCCCGAGCCCCCTCAAGGCAACTGGGCGGGATGAAAGTCCTGCAGGACCCCAGCCATTCCCCGGTATGGTAATCGTAGGAATGAGCCCCTAACACCTCACTGCCTGTGCCCGACAGGTGAATGTGACCGCTATCCGAAATGGCCATGAAGGTGACATTCTGAAGCTCCCCCGGACCGTTTCCCCTCTGCCCGATGCTTCTCAGATACTCTCCCTCCGGGGAATAAAGGCGGACAGTGGACCTGGCGCAGTCAAGCACTGCGATATTGCCATCCGGACCAAATGCAACCCCCTCAACACCTCCCATTACATAGTTGGAATCCCCGTTCTCAATACCGATGGAATCAACTGGAACCAGCGTAACTGTGGGATCTGTGTCTATCTGAACAGGCTGCGATGTAGTTGTGCTGCCATTATCTGATGCGCCGCAGCCAGCCACCGCAATCGCAATAATCCCTGCCATCACATATATCTTCATGGTTTCATGTCCTTCCTTAGTAATATTATTAAGTTAATACTAGAGAAATGGATTTTGTCAAGCCTGAAGTACTATCTGCAACGTAAATCACTGACAGGTCAGTTGATACTATTCCATAACAAGGATTTTTCGTGTGACATATACTCCCGGAGCGCTCAATCTGAGGAAGTACAACCCTGTCGACACAGGTTCTCCGGAATCACTCTTTAGATCCCAGATAGAGACGTACTCTCCTGGAGCAGCGTCTCCGTTCAGCGTGGCTATCCGTCTTCCATTGAGGTTATACACTGCAAGATCAGCAATTTCGCCAGTTTGCGGCATAAGAACTTCAACACATATCTGTAAGGTAGCCGGATTTGGATACGGTTCTCCCAACCGGTAGGTATCCAGAGGAACAACAGGGGCTCCCCCTGTCCCTTCAGTCGTCAGATCGATGCTGTATACCTCACCACCGTTTCCCATCTGATGCGCATGAACAGCTTTCCCCGAAGCTGTCGCATAAGATCCGTCTGAACTGATACTGACACTGAAGATAGAGCCGGGTTCATCAATATCATCAAGAATGTTCATGATTACATTACCACTGCGCTTAAAAGCAGTAACAACGTCGCCGAAAGTGCCCTGATACATTCCCCACGATCCGGCAACGATTACTGAACCATCTTCACATATATCGATCGAGGAAACCAAGCTGCCATAGTTGCCGTATTCCCACAATACTGAAGGAGAATCCACATACGGCCAGTCAATCAGGATGACTTTTCCCCTATCGGGAGAGCCTAAATTAATGGTTCCACCTGCTACCGTTTCACCATCACCACTGATAGCCACTGCCGTAACCCAATCGTCGCCTGTATAGAAACTGCCAGCCATGTTCCATGAAGTTCCACTGTATTCGTAGACTCTTATACGCCCATAGAAATCCCCTGTAACAATTCTTGAGCCATCGTCCGATATCTTGCCAATCGTCTGGCTGTAATTTCCAACAGGTGTTCCCACAAGACTACCATCGGTCATATCATAGATCTGAGCCCCGGAAGATGCATCGTAGACGGTAACCAGAACTCGCGAAGCATCTCCCGATATGTCAATTCCATTCGGCTGGTATCCGATTGCATGAAGAGCGGTTTTCCATATTTCAACTTCCGTTGAGGTATCCACACACATTATAGAATCCTTTGAAACATTCAGGTAAACAATGTACTGACCATCAGCAGTTATGTCCTGTTTCCTGGCAGGTTCAAGAACAAGTGTTGGAACAGAGGAGGAAGACAACCAGACGTATGTCGAATCGTAGTAGGAAGCAGCAGAGAGTACTTCTACATTAAGCCCCGCCGCAACATCCATATTATCGTTATTTGCAGGAATGGAGTAACTCCACACAGGTGTTGAAGTTTCTGTTGTTCCGTAAAAGGAGATTCTGTCGCTGTTCATTTGCCAGCTTGCCAGAATGCCTGCGCCATCCATGCTGATGACCGATTCATTCGCGATTGCGTTCATATGATTTCTATCTACCCAGAGAACCTCGGCTCTGGATTCCGGGCTTGTAATTCGGGTTGCTTCCTCTGTGATTATCGGCACAGTGTTGTCAACAATAACACCATTAACTTCCATTATCATTTTACTGACTGCATAACCATCAGTCCCGATTTCTGTAACTTCTCTGTATCCTGTGTATCCTGAAACCATCGCTATTAGAAGAAAAGTATAAAACATGACAACCTCCAACCACGAAACCCGGTAATTCCTATACCTTCGTTTTCTCTATTCCGACAACTGGTCTGAATGAATTGAAAAGCATTCACCAGGAAAAGCACGAATTCACCCAATCCATTATGAAGTTTCAGTATAGTATAATAGGACTGGATTTCTTGCCATATCAGAATCAGCTCCCGATATAACTTTTCTGTTCCCTTTTTCTTAGTTTCTTCATCTGAAGTCAAGGATACCGCCAGAAGTGTTCCCGGTCAACGTTATTGCTGACGAATTTACGATGAAAGCTCCACATCAGGACACACTGTTGCCATGATGTGAATTGCTTAAAAGCTCATCCAACCTCAATCTCATGGACGCCATCTATTCATGATATGTAGTCTCGCGAATGGGCTCGAAGATCATCTCCATCGGATAGAGAAGAAGCCTGGGATCTTCATATAGCTTCATGTATTTCAGGATGCGCCTGAATACGTGCTGAAGAAAACGATATTCCTCCATGCTTTACTGAAAAATCTGTCAGGATCATTCCCGATGACATCAACTGGAGAAACAGCATTTATGTAGCTATTAAAAATGATCGGACAACTACCCCGTTGGTTTCAGATCATTACTTTTACGGGCTACATTAAAGCAGCTATGTCAGCGCTGCTAATGCCTTGTCAATTTTAGCTTTTGCTGATCTATCGAATTTTTCAATTTCAGTCAGGATCTCCTGCTCACGTTTTCTTACAGGTGAAGTCCAGTCTTCAATACTTTTGCCACTCCGCGGACCCCAAAAGGCGTCTCCGGTGCTGAATACACTGGTGAGTAATTTCGCTTCATTGCCATAGATGGATGCTGCTTC
>DAOWFD010000370.1 GCA_030638185.1 Candidatus Aegiribacteria sp. | reverse complement strand
GGCCGCGTCAAGCTTCTGTACCTGAAAGCTTCTCCCAGATGACCTTTTCCTCTTCCGATACGGATGAAGGCAGCGAGATTTCCACATGAACCAGCTGGTCACCTTTCGCTCCTCTGTAGGGGATTCCCTTTCCGGGAATTCTCAGAACCGTTCCCGGCTGGGTCCCGGGATGGATCTTCAGGACAATCTTGCCATCAAGTGTACGTATCTTCAATTTCGTTCCCAGAACTGCCTGGGGAGCACTTATCTTCACGGTACAGTGAATGTTTCTGCCATCCCTCCTGAAAAAACTGTCCGGGTTGACTCTCAGTTTTACCATGACTGTTTTCCTGGAAGGTGTTATAAGACGCAACACCGATCCGTCATCCGAACCTGCCGGAATGTTCAGGTCCACAGCTTCAGAAGAAGTTACTTGGCCGGTTCCATGACACCGTGAACAGACGTCCGTATAAGTCTTGCCTGTGCCGGAGCAGCCGGGGCAGGGCATGACCATCTGGCCCTGCTGTGTTCTGCCCGATCCGGCGCACTGGAGGCAGGTTTTCTCACCGGAACCGCCTGCTCCCATGCATACGGGACACATGGAAGGCATTTCCAGATTTGCTCTTACTGTCCCTCCAAGGGCTGCAGTTCTGAAAGGGACAGATACAACAACGGTGTGCCTTGAGGTTCTTCTCTTACCAAAACCACCTGTGCTAAAACCGCCACCGCCGCTGAACATGGACCGGAGAATATCCGCCAGTCCGCCGTCACCGAAGGGACTGGAGGCCTGTCCGCCGGCATCACTCCATGAGAAACCTCCGCCACCACTCCGGATCTGATCGTACTGTATCCTCTTTTCTTTGCTGCCGAGAATATCGTATGCTTCGGAAATTTCCTTGAAGCGTTCTTCGGCCTTTTTATCCCCGGGGTTTGCATCGGGATGATATTTCTTGGCCAGCTTTCGGTAAGCCTTCTTCAGTTCCCCCTGCGATGCTTTCTCATCTACTCCCAGGATCGAATAGAAGTCTTTGTTCACTTGTTTCTATTCTCCCCCTTCTTCTTCAGACAGTTCTACGTTCCTGGAAGGTGAAACAGGCCTGCCTACTTTTACCCTTGCGGGACGGAGAAGATCCTGCCCGAGAAGGTAACCCTTCTGGAGAATTTCCAGAACGGTATCCTGATCAAGGTCTTCCCTGTTTTCGGCGATCATGGCTTCATGGATATGTGGGTCAAAGGGATCATCCTTATTGACATCCAGCTCACTAAGACCCTCCTGCTTCAGAATACTAACCAGCTGTTCAGATGTCTTCATCAGTCCGTCGGCTATCTCCTCAACGGAATGACCCCCTTCTTTTACCAGCTGCTCTGCCCTGTGGTAATTGTCCAGCACTGCAATGAGCTCCTCGATCAGCTCCTTCTTTCCCTGGTCGCAGAGCCGCCTGAAATCCCTTGCCTGGCGTTTCCTGTAGTTGTCGAATTCCGCCTGGAGCCTCAGGAGTTTCTCCTGAAGTTGCAGCCTGACGGGATCAGGTTCAACCTTCCGGGAAGACTCATGGCTTTCAGCCTCTTCCTCTTCGGCCTTGTTTTCAGCTTCCTCGACTTCCTGAATGCTGTTCTTCTCGTTCTGTGGTTCTGAAACGGGAATCCTCCTCCTTGAGGAGGTTCCATTCCTCCTCTTCATCATGCTTCTTCTTGGATCTGCCATCAATCATCAACTACTTCGTAGTCAGCGTCGACAGTGTTGGCTTCATCTCCGCCGGAATCGGCCTTTCCTGCTGTCTCCCCTGTCTGTCCGTCTGAACCTGCAGCCTGTTGCTGAGCCTGTTGCTGCTTGTAGAAGGCCTCCCCGAACTGTTTCCAGGTTTCCTGAAGACTCTCGAATTTCTGCTTTATAAGATCGTCATCTTCTCCCTCAAGAGCCTTCTTCATGTCTGAGACCGCATCATCGAGCCGGGATCTGTCATCCGGAGCTACCTTGTCTCCGTACTCCTTCATCTGCTTCTCGATTTCAAAAACCATGGCGTCGGCATGGTTACGCCTCTCGATCTTTTCCTTCTTCCTGGTATCCTCCTCGGCATGAGCCTCCGCGTCGTGCAGCATCTTCTCGATTTCATCCTTGGTAAGTCCACTGGACGCTTCTATTCTGATCATCTGTTCCTTGCCGGTGGCCTTGTCTTTTGCAGAGACATGGAGAATTCCGTTAGCGTCAATATCGAATGACACCTCTATCTGAGGCATTCCCCTTGGAGCCGGTGGAATTCCGTTAAGGACGAATCTTCCAACAGTTCTGTTATCGGCTGCCATTTTTCTTTCACCTTGAAGTACAATGATCTCAACCTGGGGCTGATTGTCAGCCGCAGTGCTGAAGATTTGACTTTTCTTCGTAGGAATCGTTGTGTTCTTCTCAATAATATGTGTGGCCACTCCACCTAGTGTTTCTATACCAAGCGTAAGCGGGGTAACGTCCAGGAGCAGAACATCCTTGACGTCGCCTGAAAGTACTCCGGCCTGGATGGCCGCTCCTACTGCAACCACTTCATCGGGGTTGACTCCTTTGTGAGGTTCCTTGCCGAAAATCTCTGTAACTTTCTTCTGAACATGGGGCATCCGGGTCTGTCCGCCGACCAGAAGGATATCGTCTATACCTGATGCGTCCAGGCCCGCGTCCTTAAGTGCTATCCTGCAGGGATCCACGGTCTTTTCTACAAGATCATCAACCAGCTGCTCGAGCTTTGATCTTGCAAGAGTCATATCGAGGTGCTTCGCTCCAGCGGAATCGGCTGTGACGAAGGGAAGGTTTATGTTGGTACTCTGCGTTGTTGAAAGCTCGCACTTGGCTGTTTCAGCAGCTTCCTTGAGCCTCTGAAGAGCCATCATGTCTTTTGAAAGATCAATTCCCTGCTGCTTCTTGAATTCGGCAACCATCCAGTTAATGATGGCGTGGTCGAAATCGTCTCCGCCCAGGTGAGTGTCTCCGTTGGTTGACTTGACCTCGAAGACTCCATCACCGATTTCCAGTATCGAAATATCGAAGGTCCCTCCGCCGAGGTCGTAAACGGCTATGGTCCTGTTGGAGGATTCCTTGTCCAGCCCGTAGGCAAGAGCTGCTGCCGTGGGTTCATTTACGATCCTCTCCACTATAAGGCCGGCGATCTTCCCGGCATCCTTGGTTGCCTGCCTCTGGCTGTCGTTGAAATACGCAGGAACGGTCACAACTGCTTTTTCAACCTTTTCTCCAAGGTAATCCTCGGCGGTCTGTCTCATTTTCTGGAGGATCATCGCTGATATTTCCGGAGGGGAGTACTTCTTACCCAATATCTCCACCCATGCATCTCCGTTTTTCCCCTCGACAACCTTGTAGGGAACCCTCTCGATTTCTTTCGCCATCTCGCTGTATTTACATCCCATGAATCTCTTTATCGAGAATATGGTATTCTCAGGGTTTGCCACTGCCTGCCTGTGGGCTACAACACCTACAAGCCTTTCACCCTTATCATTGAAGGCGACTACCGAAGGCGTTGTTCTCGCGCCTTCAGCATTGGGTATTACGGTAGGTTCACCACCTTCCATAACTGCCACGCACGAATTCGTGGTCCCAAGGTCTATTCCAATTATCTTTCCCATGTTATCCTCTCCTGTTCTCTTCCTTTTTTACAAAGTAGAATACATCATAGACTTTCCCGCTTCCGGGGCTGAAAACTATTAATGAACATTTACCCGGCCGAAGCTTCCATCAGTTCCGGCTTTTTAGGGTATTAATCGAATACTTCTCGAGCAATCATCGTGCCAGAAACATCTCTATCCGCAGAATATTGTCCCGCAGTATCTTACTAACCTCGCGAAGCAGCTCACTTACGGGCAGCGTACAGGCGACGTGCTATTGTGGCGCATTCTATGTCCCCTCTTTAATTGTATAGTATATGGTTACGGGATTTATGCACAGATAAATCCCTGCACCGAAAGGGAGATATGGACAGAATAATCGTACGGGGAGCCCGTGAGCATAACCTGAAGAACATCACTGTGGAATTTCCCAGGAACAGGCTCGTAGTCCTTACGGGAGTATCCGGTTCGGGAAAGAGTTCCTTTGCATTCGACACTCTCTACGCAGAGGGGCAGCGAAGGTACGTTGAATCGCTTTCAGCCTACGCGCGACAATTCCTGGGTCAGCTGGAAAAACCCCTTTACGAAAGCATCGAAGGGCTGTCACCAGCGATTTCTATTGAACAGAAAACGGTAAGTCATAATCCCAGATCAACAGTAGGAACAGTAACGGAGATATCCGATTACATGAGGGTTCTCTACGCAAGGGTGGGTATTCCTCACTGCCCTGAGTGCGGCAGAGAAGTATCAAGTCAGTCACCGCAGCAGATGGTTGATAGAATTCTGGAATTCCCGGCAGGGACCAGACTGCTGATAACGGCTCCCCTGCTGCGGAACAGGAAGGGAGCCCATGCAGACCTTTTCCCGGCACTGAGGAAAAGAGGTTACGTCCGGGTTCTTATCGATGGAAAGACCAGAAGTCTTGAGGAGAACATCAAACTGAACAACAAGAAGAAGCACAATATTCTTCTTGTTGTCGACCGGATTGTATGCGATAAGGGAATCAGCAGCAGACTTATGGATTCCGTTGAAACAACACTGAGGGAAGGGGATGGTGTACTCTCGGTGATCGACGCTGACTCGGGAGAAGAAATCCTGATGAGTGAACACAGTGCCTGCGCATGGTGCGGCATAAGCATGCCTGACCTTACTCCCCAGCTTTTCAGTTTCAACAATCCCCTGGGGATGTGCCAGGAGTGTTCAGGTCTGGGGTACGAACTCAAGGTTGACCCGCTGCTGGTAGTGCCGAGGAAGGCACTGTCCATAAAGGACGGAGCCGTTGGCCCCTGGGGGATACCTTCGGGTCACGGAAAGAATCTGGTAAGGGCACTTGCCAGGGAGCTTGATTTCAGTCTTGGAGCTTCATGGCAGAGCCTGTCTCAGAGGGTACAGGACGAAATCCTTTACGGTTGCGGTAATAGAAAAATCAGTATCACCTGGTCAT
>DAOWFD010000068.1 GCA_030638185.1 Candidatus Aegiribacteria sp. | reverse complement strand
ATCCTTTTCCATCTCCTTTTCGATGACATGCCGCGTTGCAGCTGCAATCATGTCTGCTTTTGCGTCTACGCTTAGCCCTCGATCATTAAGTACCTTTAGTCTTTCTCCCGCATCCAGAAGATTAATAGGAGTACAGAGCTGTTCGACCTCACCAGCACCAACATAACTATCGATCAGCTTGCGGATCTTCGGTTCATACTCGGAATAATCGATTACTTCCTGGTATCTCTGTGTTACTGCAGCCCTGAGATTCTGGAAGAACTTCAAATCCTCCTTATATTTCAAAACCCTGGAAGTAGAAGTATTCTCGAGGAATTCAGTGGATGAGAGAGCAAGTGATAGTGTCCTTGAATACAGACTGAACCGATCGTAGAACTTTCTTCGCCTTTCATCATCCCGAAGATGTACTTCATATACTTCCGGATCTGTTGTTCCTCTGACCTCGGAGAACAGCTCCCAGAGGTCTGAGTGTATCTGAGGCAGCTTCGCCACTTCAGACGAAACGAAAGCAACAGTCCCGCTGAGATCACTTGAATCATAATTGGCCAGCCTGCTGTAGAAGTCTATCGCCTCATCCAGCTCTTCAATTACACCGCTGTAATCAAGTATCAGTCCGTACTCCTTGCCTTCATAAAGGCGGTTCACTCTTGCGATAGCTTGAAGCAGTGAGTGCTCCTTCAGCTTCCGAGCAAGATAGAGAACTGTATTACAAGGGGCGTCAAAACCAGTAAGTAATTTATCCACGACTATGATGATTTCTGGTGAATCTCCATGCTTGAAGGAATTGATTAGCTGCTTGTTATACCTCTTTTCAGTACCGTACCGATCCATCATCTCCCGCCAGAAGGCTTTTTCTTCAGTTGATGGATCTCCCCCGCCCTCTCCTTCTTCAACGGTTGGCGCGGAGATTAATACTTCAGTACTTACCCTGCCGAATTCCTCGAAGAACTTCCTGTAAAGAAGAGCAGTAGCCTTATTAGGAGTAACCAGCTGTCCCTTGAGCCCTGTTCCCTGATATGTTGAGGTGTAGTGAAGGCCGATATCCCAGGCGATCATTCGGACTTTCTGGGCAGCTCTGTTCAACTGTCTTTCAGAGGAAAACTTCCTCTTCAGATCAGCTCTCTGCTCGGCAGTCAGACCAATAGTGACCTTTTCGAACCAGCCCTCAATTGCCTTTTTGTCTACAGACTGAGGTACATGACGAGCTTCGTACAGAAGAGGAACTATTGCTTTGTCCTCTACTGCCCGTGAGATTGTATATGCAGGTTTAAACATCTCTCCGAACCGGATAAAGGTATTTTTCTTTGCTGACTTCGCAAGCGGTGTTCCCGTGAAAGCTATGAAACAGGCTCCCTTGAGACTCAATCTCATCCGGGCATGTTGTTCACTGTACTGACTTCGATGCCCTTCATCCACAAGTACAAATGTATTCCGGTCTGTTCGCTTCAGCCCCGAACTGGAAACAGCGGTCGCAAACTTGTTAATAATCGTAGTGATGATTTGACTGCGGTTATCCTTCAGAAGCTCTACCAAATGTTTTCCTGTTGCAGCCTGCTCAGGATCCATACCGCATGCATGGAAAGTTCTGCAGATCTGGTCATCCAGATCAATGCGGTCTGTAACGAGAATCACCCTGGGATTCGTTATTCCCTTATGCAGCGCAAGTGACTTCGCCAGCATAACCATTGTCAGTGACTTACCGCTGCCCTGCGTATGCCAGACGACTCCGCCGGGACGGATCTCATCCGGAGCAGCGCTTAATACCCTCCTGATGATGTCATGCACTGTGAAGTACTGCTGATATCTGGCGATCTTCTTGATCCCATAATCGAAGAGAATGAATTTGTACGATAGTTCCAGCAGACGTTCTGGGCGGCATAGGGAATACAACAGCCTGTCCTGCTCATAAACAGAACGTCCCTGCTGAAGAATTGTCATATAGCCACTGCGAACATGATGGGACTGATCCGAAAGAAGCTTTTCAAGCTGCAGTCCATCAAAAGGAAGATCAAGAACTCTCTGAATATTCTCATCCAGACCAGATTCCTGTTCTTGCCATACTGTCCAAAACTTCCTGGAAGTACCTGTTGTCCCATATTCCGCCTTATCCCTGGCAAGGGCAAGCAACAACTGACTGAATAAGAATAGCTGAGGTATACCTTCACGCTTCTGGTAATCCTTCAACTGATGAATAGCCATATCGATGGGCTTCTTCTTCTCTGAGGATGTATAAGCAGACCGCTTGCACTCTATGACAACCAATGGAATGCCATTCACGAATAATACAATATCCGGTATGTAGTGCTTCTGATGCCCGATCCGCTCCACTCTGTACTCAGCGGTACAATGGAATGAATTCTTAGAAGGATTCTTCCAGTCGATATAATCAATCGTGAAACTCTTCGTATCTCCCTCGACAGTCTGTGGTAGACTCTTCCCGAGACACAGAAGGTCATACATCTGTTCATTCTCATGCATAGCTCCGGTGGCCCTGAATCCT
>DAOWFD010000100.1 GCA_030638185.1 Candidatus Aegiribacteria sp. | reverse complement strand
TAGAGTACGTGATGATAGGATCAGAGGAGGGTGCATACGAGTAATTGTACCGGTCGGTACGATCTGCCTGTAAACTGATAGATCCTGAACGCTTCAGCTGAAGGGAAACTTTTGAAGTCAGTATCACATAAAAAAGGTATCAGCAAGTCCAGCCTGAAGCTTCTGCTTGTAAGGATACTCAAACATAAGAAAGCTATTGGCCTGGGGCTTTGTACCCTCATAATGGTGGATGCGATGCAGCTTATAGTCCCGAAGGTTTTCGAAAGGGTTATCGACAGCCTGGTCAGTGGAATGGCGACCCGCTCTCTTCTGCTTAAGCTGGGACTTCTCATACTCGGGCTTTATCTGATAATGGGGATCTTCCGGTTCTTCTGGAGATATCTTGTCATCGGTTCCAGTCACAGGATCGACAGGAATATCAGACAGGAGCTTTACGACCATCTTCAGACACTGTCGCCACAGTATTACGACCAGACCAAAGTGGGCGATATCATGGCCCATGCGACTAACGATATAAGTGCCGTACGAATGGCCACCGGTATAGCGACAATTGCGTCGTTCGATGCTATTTTTCTTTCACTGTCCAGCATCACCATCATGGTTATCATGAACTGGAAGCTGACCCTTCTTACTATGATACCGCTTCCTCTTATTGCATTTATGATGCTGAAGTTCGGCGCGCTTATCCACAAAAGGTTCGAATCTGTTCAGAAAGCTTTCTCCACACTTACCGAGAAAGCCCAGGAATCTCTTTCAGGGGTGAGGGTCATAAAGGCATATGGAGATGAGAAATCGGAGGACATATACTTCTCTGAGAAGGCCGAGGACTGTGTCCTGCAGAATGTCAAACTCGCCCGGATATGGGGAATGTTCCAGCCGATGATCGGTGCCCTTGCCATGGCCAGCATGGCTATACTGCTTGGTGCAGGTGGCTCGATGGTCGTAAAGGGAGTCATCTCACTGGGAGAATTCGTCGCTTTTTCCAGTTATCTGATGATGCTTATATGGCCGATGATAGCAATAGGATGGGTGGTCAATCTGCTTCAGAGGGGTGCTGCGAGTATGGACAGGCTCCAGAAGATTTTCACAACCGTGCCTGATATCACAGACGGCGCAAAGGATGTTGAGCCCGAGCCTGCCATTTTGGTGAAGAATCTTTCCTTTACCTATCCGGGTACCGAGATAGATGTTCTCAAAGATGTATCCTTCCAACTGCCGGCAGGAGGAACCCTTGGCATTGTCGGACGTACCGGATCGGGCAAGACAACGCTTGTGGAGCTTCTTATGAGGCTATACGACCCCCCCGAAGGTACGGTTTTTCTTGGGGGAGTAGACGTTCATGAAATGAAACTGGCAAACATACGGGAATTGTTCGGTTACGTTCCCCAGGAGACATTCCTGTTCGCCATGTCCATTGCTGACAACATTGCCTTCGGGAATTGCGACATATCCCGTGAAATGATAAAGGAACTCTCTTCCGTTGTTGATATAGACAATGAGATCCAGGGCTTTACCGACGGGTACGATACGACGGTGGGAGAGAGGGGAATTACCCTCTCGGGGGGTCAGAAGCAGAGGGTAGCGATTGCCAGGGCACTTGCTGTTAAACCAAGAATACTCGTTCTGGATGACGCTCTTTCCAGTGTCGATACGGAAACTGAAGCCGCCATTCTGGTGCGGTTGAAGAAAGACATAAGCGATCTTACAAGCATTCTTATCGCCCACAGAATAAGCACCATACAGAATGCCGACAACATCATCGTAATGGATGATGGCAGTATTGTCGAGCACGGAACTCATCTTGAACTCCTGGAGCATGACGGATTCTATGCTGAGCTTTTCAGAATGCAGCAATTGGAGGAAGAAGCAAAGAAGGATGAAATCCCTGAGGGGGGTGAGAGTTGATGCACGGCAGTCCTTTTGTAGAAGATGCAGCTGGAGGGAAAATGTACGACCGCGCCCTTATCAGGAGGCTGCTCCGTTATGTAAGACCGCATCGACGCCTGATCTTCCTTGCAATGTTCTTCATGGTCGTTACTGCCGGAATCGAACTGCTCATTCCCTACGTGACAAAAGTGGGAATTGATAATTACCTGGCGAAGCTCTATCAGATCTATTCGGCTCCCGTAGCTGTGTGTACAGAATTTGTTGAATCGTCACAGGATACAACCGACTTCATTCCCGTTTCAGCTGACACGCTGCTTCTGGTCAGAAAAGCGGCGCTCGACAGGATGGACCCCTCGCAACTGGTTGAAATGGAAGAAGCCGGCAACCTCTCAAGGGAAACGTACTACCTCTTCCCGGGGGACAGGTACAACGGCCATACGGGCGAAGTTATAGACGGATACTGGCTTGTACCCGAGACGGAACTCTCCAGCGTACCTCTTTCGGTGATCATAGATGTCAGAGGTGATGATATCGCTGGTATAAGCAGGCTCGCATGGTTACTGGGTTTACTGATACTTATAAGCCTTGCGGCTGGATACGGTCATGTCATGACCCTGGTGGTGGCAGGACAGAGATCTATGTACGATGTCAGAACGGAGCTGTTCAGGCATATACAGCACCTGTCACTCAAGTTCTATTCTCAGAACCCAATAGGAAGGCTTGTTACCAGGGTAACCAACGACATAGAAGCCCTCAACGAAATGTTCACTGCAGTCCTTGTGAACCTCGTCAAGGATGTTATTCTGATCGTCGGTACAGCCATAATCCTCTTTCTGCTGAACTGGAGACTTGCCCTGGTTTCCCTTGCCGTTACTCCGGTTTTCATAATCGTTACCGTGATCTTCCGCGTTAAGGCAAGAGGTGCCTACAGGGCTGTAAGGAAATTCCTCGCAGGACTTAATTCGAGGTTGTCGGAAGATCTGAGCGGAATAAAGATCGTACAGGTTTTCCGGCAGGAGAAAAGGCGGAGAGACGAATATCAGGAGACCAACAGAAATTATTTCAATGCTAACATGAAACAGATGGTTATCTTCGGTATCTTCAGACCGCTGATCGAGATAACAGCATCCGTTGGGATCGCTCTTGTACTGGTTTACGGAGGAGGCAATGTTCTCACCGGCGCCCTTACCATAGGCGCCCTGATAGCCTTCATAAGTTACGTGAGGCAGATGTTCCAGCCACTGGCGGATATAAGCCAGAAATACAACATAATGCAGAGCGCTATGGCTGCAGGGGAGAGGATCTTCGCAATACTCGATACCGAGCCTGAGATAGCCGATAAACCCTCCGCAAGGGATACCGCCCTGACAGGCGCCATTGAATTTGATAACGTGACCTTCTCTTACGAAACGGACAAGAAAGTTCTCCGTAATGTCAGTTTCAGGGTTGAATCTGGAAAGAGTGTTGCGCTGGTAGGCCCCACGGGGGCGGGAAAGACTTCCATAATCAGCCTTCTCTGCAGATTCTACGATGTTGATTCCGGCAGGATACTTCTGGATGACACCGACCTGAGGGACCTGTCTGTAAAAACGCTGAGGGAAAGCATTTCAATAGTCCTGCAGGATGCCTTCATCTTCAGCAGGAGTATAGAGGACAACATACGTCTGGGACAGGACCTTACAAGAGAACAGGTACGCAAAGCTGCGGACATGGTTCAGGTCACACCCTTCATAGAGAAACTGCCTGATGGTTTTGATACTGTCATGGCTGAAAGGGGAGCCACCCTGTCAACGGGACAGAAACAGCTTATCTGTTTCGCCAGAGCCCTGGCTCACGATCCGAGGATTCTCGTACTTGACGAAGCCACGAGCAACGTTGACCCTGCAACCGAGCAGCTGATACAGCACGCAATAGAGGTGCTTATGAAGAATCGTACCAGTATCGTGGTTGCCCACAGGCTCAGCACTATACAGAAGGCTGATCAGATATTGGTTATTGACGACGGAAGATTACTTGAAAGGGGTAATCATCAGGAGTTGCTTGCCAGAAGAGGTATCTATTACAATCTCTATCTTCTTCAGTACGCAGCAAACGATATCTCCTGATCCTTGACTGACCTTCAATGGAATTCTTGCGGACGGTACGGGGTTATGCTGACAGCATGAGCAGATGTATACTAACTACGGAAGCAGTTACTGCAGGCTATCAAGGAATGGATGAAATGAGAGTCAATGGGTCTCTGAGGACATCGGTAATAATCCTGCTACTGTATCCGCTTTTCCTGCCTGGCTGCAGGCCTTTAACCTCACGTATCGATATTTACGATCGCTTCCGGGTATCTTCGGATGATATTATTACGGACATTGTCACCGGTCTTCAATGGAAGGTCGGTCCGCAAAAGGATCTCGACTGGTACGACGCCGGGATATGGATTGAGCAACTTGGCGGTAACTGGAGAATGCCCATGCGGTACGAGCTGAAAGAGCTTTTCGATGCAGGTATTACTACTATGACCTGGGGCCCCTTTGACAATACCGGCTGGATTGTCTGGTCCGTGGATTACTCAAGAAGGGATATGTCCTACGCGTTCTGTTTCATTCCCAACGATGTCTTTCTGGACGCGCATGAGATAGAGCCATCCGGACAGCGGGTTTTTGCGGTGCTTTCTCCTCCCGGTTACTGGATAGACGCCCAACGTACATTCCACAATTTGAACCTATGCGGTTTTCTCTTGTCTCGCCTATACTCAGGATAATATCGAATCCAGCATCCCTGAAACCGCTCACAAGTTCATCGGCCGTTTCCGGACTATCGGGGTTAATGACACCGAAAAGCCCACGGCTCATGGAAGAATGTGTCGGATTGACAGGCGTAAGCTTTACCATGAAATACTCGGGTGAAAAGAGGTCAGCGATTACTGCCGGATCCACTGGATACCCCTTGACCGCCGCGAAATTCAGAGAAATCTTCCTGTCACCGGAATTGAAGAATTCTTCGCCCCATTCGCTCATTTCAGCGAAGCTCAATGTACTGCAGGGCACCAGCTCTCCTCTGGAATCCTCAGAGGATGTATGGATGGAGAACTGCATCTGGAATCTTCCGTTGCCGTATAACCTGTTCTTCACATAAGTCAGTTTATCCCAGAAATCATCGCAACCCCTGGGCGCGATGGTTGATATGCTCGGCAGGAGTCCGGGGGCATCGTAAACGAAGGGCAGTTCCTGCAGAACATCAAGAACTGCGGGATTGAAAGCGGGGTCACCCATTCTGGCAAATTGAATCTTGAACTTTGAAACGGGTACCTTACCGTTAGTGTATCTTTTTCGTACCATGTAATCTATCTGGCCGATTATTTCTCCGAAAGAGAGTTTCCCAGCATAAGAGGTTCCTGCATCGCATATGGGGCAGTTGACCGGGCAGCCTTTAAGTGTGGATACGATGAGTACCCATTTCTCGCTCTGTGGTACGGGAGGCTGCACCGATTCCACGAACTCGATCAGTTCACCGTCAGAAAGCTCGCCTATGTAAACGGTTGCGAGATCGGATTCTCCCCGCTGTCCTACGATTTTCACGATTTGCCGTTCCCTGCTTTCAGAAATTCAAATGCGTATAATGCTGCTTGAATACCCTGACCTGATGCTATGGCAGCCTGTCCCAGACTGCCCAGTGAAGCGTCTCCTGAAATGTACAATCCCTGAATTGATGTCTTTACATCTCCTCTGTCATGAACGAAGTCATTCGTAATACGAGGCAGCCGGGGTTCCCTGCCCACAGCTGCAACCACAACTTCCGCTTCCAGGATTATTTTCCTTCCTGATGACTCAGCCTCAAGATGGATAATTCCTACAGAACTGGATGCTGCTACTGGAACGGTATTATAAAGGATTTTAACTGCACTGCGTTTTTCGATCTCCTTTCTGAGATTACCCGTGACTTTCAGCCCGGAGCTTCTGACAAGCACGCTGACAGATGAGCCTGAATCTGAGAGGTTCAGCGCGTAATCCAGAGCGGCCTCACCGCCTCCGATGATAACCGTCCTTCTCGGAGGCTGAAGTTTCAGCTCAAGAACGGATCTGTGTATCTTCACATCTCCGTTAACCTTAATGCCGAAATCCTTTGGAACCGTTCCCACGGCGACTATCACTGAGCGTGATCTGATGCATTCACCGTTCCCGCATATTTCAAAGGTATCATCGCTTTTTAGAATTGAGTCAGCATGAAAACATCGTACCTTCAGATCGTGTGCTGAAATGATGGAAACCAGCCTGCGTGCGAATTCCGGCCCTGCAAGAGGCCTTTCGAGTCCGGGATAGTTCTCAATAAGTCTCGCCTCGCGGATAAGCCCACCTGCTTTTCCGCGGGTATCAATCAGAATAACATCCAGATCCAGCCTTCTGCACTGAACAGCTGCCGCGCAACCAGCAGGTCCCGCCCCAATAACAGTTATATCATTCAAGGTTTTTTACAATCCGTACTGCATATAGATGAAGTATCGGTAATAACCGCGAAGCCACTCGCAAGGTTCTGAAGGCTGCCGATGTGAAGTTCCTCCGAGCTTGTCGTAAGAGCATCCGCCGGAATGTACACCTCGTACCCCCTGACGAAAGCCGACCTTGCAGTCGTCTCGCAGCACATCTGCGTAAGCACTCCCGTAACAAGAACCTGCTCCACAGATCTGCTTGTAAGGAATTCATCAAGTTCCGTATTGTAGAATGCATCGTATGTATTCTTTTGGAATATCTTCTCACCGGGGAGGTGTGACAATTCAGTGATGATTTCGGACTCCTTCTTTCCGCACCGGATATAATCACTGAAGAATCTACCCAGCATTCCAAGGTCTTCAGCGTTCATGTGGCAGTGCCGAGTGAAAACCACGGTTCCGCCAATCATTCTCCAGTGTTTCAGAAGCATGGCTATTCGGGGAATGATCGCTCTTGTCGAAGGCAGATACACCCTTCCACCTGGATCGGCAAAGTAATACAGCATATCCACCACCAGAAGAGCACACTTTTCCGGTTTCAGTATGAGGTGCGTCCTTGGATGTGTGTACCTTTCTATCAGCGTGAGCCACTCCGAAAGTTTATCATCGATATTGTCTAGTGTTAAAAAAGATTCAGTGTACATGACAGTGGGATCAGAATTCCTTGATCAAAACCAGGCCCACTCCGGGAGAGACCCATACATCTCCGCCCTCGATCTCCGCGGCAAGCATCCAGCCGGAACCACTCCCGAATTCAACCATCGTACCCAGTGTGTAGCTCATCATCCCGTCATCCCCGAAGATATCTATAGAGCCATCGTGTTCCTCATCGATATCAAGAAAACCTACTGCGCCCAGACAGGCGTAAGGCTCTAAAATACCGAATCTTCTGGACATAAGAATCTTGATCTCACCCGGATAGTATCCCCATACATCTACACCCAGGGCAATATCAACAAGACTGTTCTGAGGCAGCTGAACCTTGGCTCCCCAGACTATCATAAAGCCATCATCATCGCTTTCAATAACTGCATCAGCATAGGTCTCAATAACTGCAGCAGCTCTGAGATGAAACCCTATTCCGAACCGCGACGGGTCAGCGGGCCATCCTGTTTCAACTATTATTCCCGGCATACCGAAAGAATCATCATCCGAATCGATAGTCTTAAAATAGGTAGCGCCTACCTTGAGAGGAACCACTCTGGCCGTCTCGAAAGTACCCATGCAGCCTATGAATAGCAGGAAAGCCGCGGCCGCCGCAGTTATCACGAATAACCTATTCTTCATTTACATTATGCCTTTCTTTGACAGGACCCCTGCTGTTACAGAATTAAGAACCAGGATAGTATACAATCGGTTCATCCCGGAGAAAACCGCCAGACTATCAGTGTGAATTCTGCTGTTTGACATTCTACTAATAACAAGATACACTACTATTAACAAGAAACCGGATGGAGTGTAAAATGAAACGTGTAACAATATTATCAGCAACTCTCTTCCTTCTTTTACTCCTGTCCTGCGGAGAATCCGCGGTCAGCATGATGGACCCAGATGGTGCTAATACATTATCAACCTCTGATGGCAATCCCAAGGATGCTGAAGTGTGCCATGACAACATGGGAAACTTAAGTACCGCAATACATATGTTCTTTGGAATGAACAACAGGTATCCCGACAGTATCGGTGAGCTTGAGATGATCGACCCGAAACTCTGCAGCCTGAAGTGTCCTTCGTGCAGTATGCTATACCTGTACGATCTCAGCAGTTCCGGTGAAGTCTGGACGGTCACCTGTCCTCTCCCTGTTAAACCCAATCATGGCAATGTGGTGAATGGTGTAAGTAGCTGGCCTCCCGATCCTTCCGAATGGTCTTCAATATGCCATAGCAATATGAGGAGCCTCGCAAGCGCCTGTGCGATGTTTTATGGAAGTGAAAACCGATATCCTGATGAACTTCGTGAACTCGGAACTTCTGGAATTTACGAGAACTGGGATCGGCCATGCCCTGGCTGTGGCGAATTGTACTTCTATGACACGAATTCCATTGGTGATACTTATTCGATTCACTGCCCCATGCCCGTTGACCCCAATCACGGGTATGTAATCGATGGTATATGCTACTGGCCTCAAGATACTACAGGGTCCCAGAACACATGCCGCCACAACATGATGGGTCTCGCATCCGGATTCGCGATGTTCTACGGAAGTTACAATCGATATCCTGAAGAGCTCAGTGAACTCGGTACATCTGGTATAATGGGGAACTGGGATGTCCCGTGTCCTGCCTGCGGGGAAATATACCATTACAGCACAGATCCCAACGGCCAAACGTACCTGATTCAATGCCCCCTGCCGTGGGACCCCGGCCATGGAAGCATAGTAGACGGTATAATCAGCTGGGACTGAATAAGAGAGGCAAACTCACTACATTCTTATACTGGTTTTATTGATTCTTATGCAATTGAGAAACAAGCTTACTTTAAATTGGGGTAATGTCTCTATCAATGGGGTAATGTTAAGGACTTATTACCTTGATCAGGGTATACAGGTAATCAGCGACATCTAATAATCCTGTTCCGTGCTCTCTGTTCTCTGCTGCAACTACACCTATACATGACTGTAATCCATAAAAAACACAACTTGTAGTAAATGGTGTAGTGTATTCTATTCATAATGTCTATAATACTTGACATTATGTCTGCGATTAATTACATTCCTGGGAAGGGAGTTGAAATGAAACTGAAGAACAGACTTCGGGTTCTCCGCGCGGAGAAGGAAATCAGTCAGAAAGATCTTGCAGAAGAGGTAGATCTCAGCAGGCAGACAATCAACTCAATCGAACGGGGAAAATTCAATCCTTCGATTATTACAGCATTGAAAATTGCAGGTTATTTTGATGTACGTGTCGATGAGGTTTTTAAGCTTGAGGAAGAAGAGTGATATGAAAACAATTAAGGGAAACTACATCTGGTGGGCAGCTGTTCGGCTCGCAGCAGGTATACTATTTGTTGTACTCAGCATATTCTGGAAAGTAGAACTGCCTTTTATTATGATAGTATCTTTTCTACCTCTGATTGCTTTCGATATATGGTTCTATCACGGCAGAGATGACGATGAAAGGGAGAAACATCTTCTTCTGAAGGTATACTCCCGCTCAGGATCTGTTATTATCGTGCTTCTTACCTACATTTACTTTATTGATTTTATTGATAAAGCAGATATAAGCTGGATCCATGCCCTTTTGAGTCTTTGGTTGATTTCAAGAGGTGGATTTGGGTTGTTCTACTTCATTCGGGAATAGTTTATTAATGGAAGTTCATTCAACTTCAGATTTCAGCGGAGGGGGGACTTTTCTGTCATCCATCGATCTGGTATCCAGAGCATCCAGATCCGGCCTCCATTCGATGTTTCCGGGTTTACGGATGTCGAAGAGGTAGAAGAACCCGTTCACATATCCTGAAGAAACATCTTCCATCTCAACCGTCAGCAGATAATCGCATCTGGCATCCGCCATGATATCGAAGGAGATCCGCCTTCTACCGGATGGTACCACAATTGCTCTTCTTCCGCCTGAGAAAAGAAGGCTGTACCTGCCCTTGTCTGAAGGACGCTGAGGTGTTCTCCAGCAAGGGGTCTTTTCGTTCAGGAACCATCTTCTTAATATTGCCTTTTGGAAGATAATTGAAGTATTCCCTCGTAGGATTTACTAATTTCTCCAACTGTTCTTTTGAAACCACTTGATATAATGAAACACGTAGTTATAATCCTACAATGAGATTATACAATTCATTTCAGGGGTTCAATCAGAAACAGATCAAAACAATAGCCTCCATATCTGCGGACCGTTCAAACCACTTCAACCTGTCTTACGAAGCTGACTCCAGTCGAAAAAAGAAATCCTCCAGGATAAAAGATCAGAACAATTCAGATACTGTTTATTTAACTTGGGGGGGGTAACCCTACATTACCCTCTGATACGCCCTCCGCCTATGTTCCAGGTTGAGAGACAATTCTGAATAACTTTTAGACAGGGGTTTAAAATGCGAATAATAATTGCAGTA
>DAOWFD010000223.1 GCA_030638185.1 Candidatus Aegiribacteria sp. | reverse complement strand
TCCGGTTACGCTGCGAGCAGAACACTGACTGCTCTGGTTGATAATATCAACATGGCCGCCAAGATTGTGGTCCTGCCACTTTTCTCAAGAATGTGGAAACAGGGACAGAGGGACCAAATCGTCAAACGTGTCATGTCCACTATTCTGATAATCAGTCTTATACAGCTGCCGGCAATAGTGTTGTGTGCTGGTTTTCCAGGAAGAGTGCTGCATACATTGTACGGAGGAAAGTACGACGCTGCCTGGCCGGTTCTGATGGTTCTGGGATTCGTTACTGTCATCAAGCCCTTTGGAAGTATCTTTTCCTGCATGTCGGTGGCTGTTGGTAAACCGTCCTACTCACTTTACAGCGTGCTGACATCCGCTAGCATCAATGTGGGAATGAACCTGCTCTTGATACCCAGGTATGGAGGACTGGGTGCCGCTCTGGCAACCGGGTTATCGATTATTCTCGGTGCTCTGGTGGTTATCATACTGTCCCTTCGTCAACTGAGGAGGGGCCGTCCCGGAATGCAACATCTCAACGGCCCCTGAAACGCCTCGCCCGAAGGGCTCTTACGGACAGAAAAGGGTGAGCTGCCGAACCGAGGACCAGCTTTAAAAGGCTGGACAGTAGAAGACCATTTCCACGACTGAGAATCTTGGACAGTAAATACTGTCGATTCAGGAAAATAGCCGCTTTCCTTTCTGCACGTATTTGCTTTTGAAGAGCCCAGTAGAACAGGGTGTTCCAAAGAGCCAGACCCGTAGAGAGATTGTCGTAACGGGCCAGGTACCTGTTCCCTCCGTGCACCCTTCTAATCGCCACCGGCTCGGTCAGGCTCCCCGGTACCAGCCTGCCGAAACAGGCTAGTTGGACTGTCATTGCTGTGTCCTGGTGCAGTCTGAGTTCTTCAAAGAAATATCCGCATTTCTCAAAGATGTCCCTTTTGACAACAAGAGCGTCCAGAGAGAATGATCCGCATTCTCCAGCGATTAGAGCATCAGCGAGTTTCTCGGGAGGCACTTCACGGGTCAGCATCGTGACCTCTCCAAGACCGAAGGAATCCAGCTTTCTTCTCGATTCCTCATCCTCGCAGTGAACACCAATGCATTGGTAGACACCATCCACGGAATCGTCTCTGGTAAAGATTTCATGGGGGTAAGCGAAACGGTCTGGAAGGTAATAATCGTCGGCGTCGAGGAATGCCAGTAGATTGGAGGTGGAGGATCTGATGCCCAGGTTCCTGGAGGCACCCGCCCCCATGTTCACGCCGCCGGGGTGTCTCACAAGGCGAACAACAGAATGACACTCGGCCAGGTGCCTGCAAACGGAAAGACTGTCGTCCGTGGAGCAATCCTCTGCCAGGATCACCTCTACCGTCTCATGCTGGGACAGTGCTGAGTCAACCGCCTGCTCCAGGAAGGGAGCCGCGTTGTATACGGGAATTATCACTCCAACCTTCATGATGGGGCTCCCGTCAGTTCATCGTAGTACCCGGCCAGCTTCAAGACCTGCTTTCGGGAATTGAATTCCCGCTCAACCTTTTCACGCCCGGTGCGTCCCATCCGTGACCATGTATCGGGAGTCTCCAGCAGCTCTCTTAAAGCATTCTCCAGGGCTTCAGGATCACGCTCCGGCACAAGCTTTCCGGTAACGCCCTCTTCAACAAGCTCCGGAATACCACTGTGAATGGTCGCCACGATTTGCAGACCCATAGCCATAGCTTCCATGAGCACCACCGGAATACCTTCTTGATCGCCATCTGCCGCTGTGACGCTGGGTGTGATAAGAATATGAGATTTTTGCAGGAGTTCCAGTATCCGATCCTGGGGCATCCATCCGGTCAGCTTTATTCGCTCGGACGCTCCCAGTTTCTCAACAAGTTTTCTCATATCCTCGAAGAGTTCACCATTACCTGCGATGGTGTATCTTAAACGGGGGTATTCATCCATCAGGGCCGCTACGGCCCTGATGCTGTATTCCAGTCCCTTCTTTTCAACGAATCGGGCTACACTAACCAGCTCGATGTTCCCTTCTTTATCGAGTATCCTGGGCCTGAAGGTGAACCTTTCGCAGTCGATGCCCATGTGATGGACTATGATCTTATCGGACGGACAGCCCAGCTTTACCAGCCGATGCCTCCACCTCTCGCTAATGGGGAGAAACAGGTCACCCTCCCTGAAGAGCTCATCATAGACCAGTTCCCCCTGTTTTTCTATCCATGTGGTTATGTCAAAACCATGGAAAGACGTTACAACGATGTCTGCACCGGCACCGAGTTTCTTCAGTGTGATGCCCGTATCACCAAGCACACCGTAATGACAATGAATAACATCGTAACGTTTGTTGAAGGAGGATGTCAGGTAGAGCAGCCTCAAGGAAGAGGCCTGGCGGCCGAAACGAAACATATTAAGGGATCGAAGGGTGGGCAGGGGAGACGACAGCAGGCCGCGGGCAAGTGCAGGAAGCGCTCCTGCTGCTCTTGCGCCCCAACCCTTTGGAACCGACAACCTTTTCAGGTGATCGAGCAGCCTGTACGAATCCATATCCGGGTGAATCATCTCCGCGTCAGACTCCAGCGTACTGTAGATGTCCACCTTGTGTCCGAGGTCCATGAGCCCGGTTATCTGATTGAGTATGAAGGTTTCCGAGAGTGCGGGGAAACACCTGAGAATGAAAGCTATTTCCATGCGTGCGATCAACCCTGCTCGGGACTAGTTGATTCCAGGTAGATCATTCACCTCTTTCCTGCTGATGTCATATGCGGGAGATGCAATTATAGGGGATCTCATCGAAGAGTCCACTTTACCTTTTACTCTAAGCCGATGTCAGTGTCGCAGTCAAGCCATTCATTGCCGATCCTGCATGAATCATCTTCCACCGGTGTCCGTCAGGATCCTTGCTGTCGATGAGATATCACTTCGCATAGGACACGAATACACTGCAATTGTAGGCAGATCATATTTCCTGGCAGGCTCCTGGCGACCAACAACCATCGACGACGTTGACCGAACAGAATATTGACCATTATCTTCGATTCCGGATGAGAAGCTGGGAGAATCCAGACTGGTGAGTGATGTCTGGAGCAGTAACCGGTGTGCATTGAAATCCGGTTTTCTATTGACAAGGGAAGTCATCAACGGGATAATGCCCGGGAAGGCTGAGAGGGTGATCGAACGCTGCATGGATTCACATGTCCTTCATATGTTCTCCGAAGATGATAGAAATTGCTTGCAGGGAGGTCTGTCCGGCTTGCTGAGAGAGTGAGGGAAGGAGCTGAGAAGAACTGAAAAAGTCATCTTTTCTAAGAACACTTGTACTGAAAGATGAAGCTGGAACTTCAAGGATAGTGTCTTCAGGTTTTATTCTGATAGGACTTGTCCTTACAATCTCCATGGTCACTAAGCATTACATGATCGGTGTTTTGCTTCTGGGAGTGCCCTGTATTCTGTTCCTGCTTGCCGGTTCACCTGTAAGGGTTCTAATGTCGGTTTTCGCCCTTCAGATAATATTTACAATAGCGCAACTCACGGTAGCTTCCATCTGGATATTCAGGGCCGACGATCTGCTGACCATTCTCTTTTTGTCGCTGTGGCTTCTCTCCCTTCCCGACAGGTCCATGAGTGGAATAAGGATAGGTACACAGGGAGTGTTCATAATCATATTCCTCGTCCTGTTCGCCGTTTCCGCTTACCGAGGTTACTCAGCGGGTCATAACACAGTGTTCATATTCAATCAGGTTAGGACATTCGGACCCTACTTTCTCTACTTCCCTTTGCTCTGGGTTCTCTCGGATGAAAAGAACTCACGCTGGCTCTGGAAGTTACTGCTGGTATCAGCGGTGATCAGTGGTCTGATATATACCATCAAGGGATACATACGATCGGGAGAAGGTGTGTACATCAGGGAAACCACAGGAGTTAGAGTGACAACCAGGCAACCCAACGCCATCGGCGCGATCATGCTCATCTATGTGGGAAGATTGTGGAAGGACTGGAAAGAGCGACCAGCCCTCATTCTCGTGATACCCGCTCTTATCCTTATGAGTTCGGCCATATTGCTCTCCCAGACCAGGGGGATATGGGGCGGCTGCATCCTTGCCCTGGCGGCTGCATGGATACTGAACCTGTTCAGGAAGAAGGACAATATCAGGATGAGCAGGAAGCTGATTGTTTCCATTACAACACTGGCGGTACTGATTGCACTTATGGTCTTCGCCATCTCCACCATGGGTATTCTCTCCGCGACAGATATAGCTGAGAGGACAGACGAGTCCAGCAGTTTCGTGGCCGGCCCCTCAACCCTTGCCAGACTGTTCGCGTGGAACGCCATTCTTGAGGACCTCAGAGGAACCGCTATGATCACAGGTAAGGGGCTTGGAGCCGTATATACCTGTTTCAGACCGGATATTGGTGCTGTGGTAACCTTGTATTACGTTGACAGTTCATACTTTCAGATCGCCTTCAACATGGGGCTGGTAGGTGTTCTGGTGTTTCTGGGTATATTCATGACCACGCTGGTCAGGGCAGTGAAACTCTTCATCATCACAGACAATCGTTTAAGGGCTGGAATATCCTTGGGTGTATTCTGCGCGGTGATCATGCTGCTATTCGCATCAGGGTTCGCCTCTGTCCTCACCCACTACAGATTCACCATGCTGTGGGCTTTTCTTCCAGCCCTTCTTCAGACAGAGATAATAAGGGAAAAAAGAGATAGTAATGCTTTGATAGCATGAGAAGGCGAACACATTATCCGGATGGCTTAATTCGCTCTATTCCGGGTCTGATTTGATCTTGCTATTACATATCAGGGTCGGAGCAGCCTTGTTACCGGGGTTTTCAGTATCCGGCCGAAGAAAATGTACGCTGTGCCGGTTGAAGTGGCCAGCATTATGCCTATCCCTGCTGCCAGCCATCCTGCCGGGAATACTGCAAGGCTGTCAACTGCGGCCCTGAGTACAGGGCTTAGCGAAAGAAGCGCGCTGCTTGCTCCCCAGGCTAGAAGGCAGCCCAGAACAGCCCCGAGAACCATTGATATGAAAGACATAAATAAGATCTGAAATGCGAAGATCATCGCAAGCCTGTTATGGGGAGTGCCAAGGGCTATCAGAACCCCCAGCGCGAAGCGCCTGTTCTTCAGGTCGGCAACCAGAGTGTGGATGGCGCTGGATAGAGCGGAAAAAAGTATTGCCGCAGCCAGAGCGGAGAGAGCGGCCGTCACCGCACCCACAAGTATCTCAGCTTTCTGTGCAATACCTCTCCTGGTTTCAGCCCTCAGTCCAGTTTCTTCAACGATTCTTACGATCTCGGGAACATCTTCAGATCTCTTCGCTGTTATGACAAGTGCGCTGTACCTTCTGGTATCATCCGGAAGGAACATCGAATTCATCTCATCTACGAATTCGAAGGGAACACCTATTGCAAACAGGTTCATGTTGCGGGAAGTTGCTTCTATTCGAGCTCTTACAGTTACAGGGGGATGGTCAAGGTTCGCTATTGAACTTCTTCCCAGGGTAACGATACACTCCGTTCCCAGAACGCCTTCCGGAGTCAGACCTAATAGATTGTTGGATTCGGCAAAACCCGCATTGTACAGAAGCAGGAGGTTCTCGCTGAGGATTATGGGAAGAAAGCGGCTGGAGGAATCATCAAGCATGTAGGACCAGTCTATATCTTCCAGAAGAGAATCCCCGAGGAATTCCCCCGTTACCCCCTCCAGAGTGATATCCGTGTAGTAGGGTTGTCCTCCCAGCCGCCCACGCAGAAGGGCTGGAACATGGGCGTATATCTGGGGGTCTATTCGCTCCACAAGGGGTGAGTCCTCCAGCTCCCCCTTTATTTCCTCGGTGATTTCCATTCCGCCTGTCTCGGTTTGAAAGAATCCCGCCTGTATTCCGGAAGGAGTGACCCGCACCTGTTCCGCAGGCAGATCGTTTGAGAGGAACCTGTCAAGAAGATTCTGTACCCCAAGGCCGATGGATATGAAAAAAACAAGGAGTAGAGACGCTGTGAAGAGCATCCCCTGGCTGAAAATGTAATCCATCCAGTGGCCCCGGTTCCAGAGGTGAAGGGCAAGTTTTACCTCAGACAACTTCATGAAGAATACCGTCTTTCAGCTCGAGGATTCTATCAGCCCTGTGAAGAACCGCGGTGGAATGAACCACAGCTATCAGGGCGAAATTCTGCTGCCTGCGGAGATCATCCAGAAGATCGAATAGGATCTTTTCACTTTCCTCGTCAAGGCTTGCGCTGGGTTCATCGGCAAGAAGAACCGAAGGGTTGTTGACAAGTCCCCTGGCCACAGCCACCCTCTGTCTCTCTCCCCTTGAAAGGAGTGAAGTCGGAGTCTCATTGGTTCGTACTGAAAGCTTGTCCAGAACCTTTTCAGCCTGTGCCCGGGCCTCTTCCAGGGTCCCTCCGGAAAAGACCGCCGGGAGTATCACGTTCTCCATCGCCGTCAGTGAAGGCAGCAGGTGAAAATCCTGGAAGACGAAACCCAGATATTTTCTGCGTAGTGCTGCAAGTTCTGATGAGGATAGTTCACCTGTTGCTGTATCAGCTATTCTCAGGCTTCCGCCGTGATCCAGATCGTGCGTTCCCAGTACAGCGAGAAGAGTGCTTTTACCGACGCCGCTTCTGCCTACTATAGCCAGAAATTCGCCCTTCGCAACATCAAGATCCAGGCCTGACAGTACTGTCAGGTCATCGAAACTGCGCTCTATATTCCGTGCTTCTATTATGCTCATTCAGCCGCCGCTTCAGGATTAATGGGACGGAGGCAATTTAAAATAGTTTCGTAATTAATCTGTGCTTGAAAATGGTAGTATGCCTGCATTATTTGTGAATTCAAAATAAAATGCCTCCGTCCCTAATTATTCTTAATCATCAGCATTCGCAGAGTGATGGTTCCCTCGGGTGTGCCGAGTCTGCAGAAGTAGATACCTGCAGCAGCGGGTTCGCCGGAGGCCGTCCGGCCGTTCCAGATCAAGTCATGATATCCCGGAGGAAGCTGATTGTTTTCAACTACTGTGTTTACCAGCTTTCCGGAAATATCGTACACTGTGATGCTGACCATTTTTGCTTCGGGGAGCATGAATCTGATGGTTGTTATCCCGGAGAACGGATTGGGAACATTCTGGTACAGGGTAATCGAAGCTACCTGGAACTCACCGCCTTCCACGGAATTGGGATCGTAAACCATCAGGACATATTCCGGGTGGTCTATGAATGGATTCCGATTAGACTGAATAGCGTAGACCGCATCGTTGCGATCGATTTCCTTTGTGCTGATGGGATCGCTGATGTGCCAGTCGATAAGCATCTCTTCAGCCCAGGCGGTAAGCACCGCTCCATCAGCCATGGCACTGCCGGGCCAGCTTCCATCCTCTCCAAGGTAGCGAGTGGCCATGTAGAAGTAATTCCTGGCGAAATCACCCTTGTAACCATCGATCGGTTCGAAGGCGGTACCGGAATACCCAGGATAAGAACATGGACCAAGCCGGCTGCCGTTAAATGATGTCCAGGTAGGATTGCTTACTTCTCCATAGGGATGGTTGTCTCTCCTGTTGTTTACGTAGGTATCCGTTGGAACCACATGGAAAAGATCCGTGTACATGGGGGAGACATCACCGCCGAACCAGCTCTTAGGCCAGGAGTGTTCGCGGTTGTAGCATTCGCCTTCTCCGCCTGCAGAACCTCCCTGGTCATTGCCCAATGTGTACTCGTATGGAGGTGTACCACCGGGGATGTCGGAATACATGTCCCAGACCTTGTCTCCATACCTGTCATCGGTAGTATAGAAAGCGTCCCAGATGGCGTTATAGCTGATAGATGTATGATTATCAATAATATCATGAAGGGCTTCCTGCAGTGCCGGGCCCGTAAGACCGGAGGCGGGATCGTAGTATCCTGGAGGCGGGTCCGCAGAGGAGAGTGAACTGAGCAGAATAATTGCAAGCGCAATACTGCACTTTCCGACTGTCCATACTCTCATGAATACTCACCTCCCGAGATGATGATCATAGTAGATAATCGGGGACGGAGGTTATTTAAAATATTCCCGCGATTAATCTGTATTTGAAAAGTGTAGTATGGCCGTATTATTTGCAAATTCAGAATAAAATACCTCCGTCCCTAATTAATCGGAGGAGGTTGTAGGGGGTCAGTTCTGTGTCGCTGAAGCTGACTGAGAAATTGGTAACATTGTCTCCGTTCCTTACAAGTTGTAATTCCAGAAAGGTTACCGGAGGTTCTTCATTACTGATATCCAGGCTTACTCTCAGTGCCTTTGGATTAATTTCCAGGATCAGGTCTTTTACTCTGTTCAGGATGTCGACCTGCGCTCTTGAAAGCATCCCGGTGGGAATTACGGATACGAAGGCTATGGTGTTGTGAGAAATCAGAACTGTAAGATCAGCATCGGATCCGGAGATGGAAATCAGATCCTCGTCCGATGCAAGGGATTCCTCCTTTTCAAGTTCAAGCCAGCGCCGGGCGGACCTGTCCGATCCGCTTCCCGTTATCAGGCATGTCCATCCATCTCTGCTTGCAATTGAACCTATCATACTGCCTCTGTCATCGATAAGATCGTAACCCTGCTGGTTCTCCTCTGAACCGCAGAGGAAACCGGCTGTTCCCAGTTGCAGCATTTCGTCCGTTCCCAGCTCCCTGGAAAGGAAAAGCAGCTGAGGGCTGAAATCGGTGAGATTTATACCAAGAAGGCTCACTCCAAAATCTCCCCGTACGTTAAGGGAATCACATAGCCAGAAGGGAATGAACTCGTTAATACCGTCCTGTATAAGGTCAATATCCATATTACAACTAACATGAACATGAAGAAAACACAGCCCTGGCACCATTCCCAGTTCATTCTGAATGGACGCTCCGCCACCACAGCCCGGAAAGAGCAGAGTAAGGAGCAGAGATACAATAATAACTAATACAAAGCTCCTGATCATTGACATGCCCCCCGTCTGAATGTAACTTTGTCTTTCTACAAAGCTACAGGTTACCTCTTGTCTACGTCAATGTTTTCTGTTCCTGGGCAGGATAACAGTAATCTTGACAGTAGAGAGGGGTTTCTATATGCTTCATGTTCGCTTTTTGCTGGCGTAGCTCAACTGGTAGAGCAGCTGATTTGTAATCAGCAGGTTAGGGGTTCAAGTCCCTTCGCCAGCTCCATTGAGAGATTAGTGCTTGATAATAGATAAATAGGAGCTGGCGAGGTTCCCGAGCGGTCAAAGGGGGCAGACTGTAAATCTGTTGGCAATGGCCTTCGGTGGTTCGAATCCACCCCT
>DAOWFD010000377.1 GCA_030638185.1 Candidatus Aegiribacteria sp. | reverse complement strand
GTTGTAGATTGTCTGCCGGTATTTACTTTGTGCATTTTTAAGCAGTCGAGTATTATGCGCCGTTGCAGGAGTAACTCCGGTGAGATATGCGGACTACGATAGTCGATTCTGAAAACCCTTCTACTCCTTGCCATCAAAGCAGTAAGTACACAGTTTTTCTTTTGGGATTCCTATCGCCTCTACAAGGTCATCGAGTCTCTGGTAGGAAAGTGAAGTCAGACGGAGCCTCCTTCGTATTCTTTCCACCATTTCCGCATATTCTTCAGAGTTGGTATCAAGGTACTCATCGGGTACTATTTCTCCTGATCCCTCCAGTTCCTTTATCGCCTTCCTTCCTGCAAGATCAAGTACGGATCTTGAGCGGGAGAAATTAAGAAACTTACAGCCGAATACCAGTGGCGGACACGCCGGTCTCATATGTATTTCAGCGGCTCCCGCGTCAAATATTCGCTTAACGGTATCCTGAAGTTGAGTACCTCTTACGATTGAATCCTCACAGAAAAGAATTCTTTTATCCTGAATCAATTCTCGAATTGGAATAAGTTTCATTCTCGCTACGATATCTCTGACTTTCTGATCCTGCGGCATGAAACTGCGCGGCCAGGTTGGCGTATACTTGACAAAAGGACGTTTATATGGAATGCCTGAATAGTTTGCGTAACCAACAGCGTGCCCAGTACCAGAATCGGGTATACCTGCTATCAGGTCTACTTCCACATCATCTCTTTTTGCCAGGCATTCACCGCATCTGTTGCGAACATCTTCAACATTTATTCCCTCGTAATTTGAAGCTGGATAACCGTAATAGACCCATAGAAAAGCACATATCTGCATTCTTTCTCCAGGTTCCTTTTTCTGCTCGAATCCATCTTCTGTAATGAAAACTATCTCTCCAGGCCCGAGATTGTGAACATATTCATATTCAAGATTGGGGAATGTGCATGTTTCAAAAGTCACCGCCATAGCGTCACTTTTTCTGCCGACAGATATGGGAGTTCTCCCAAGTCTGTCCCTCGACGCATAAATTCCTTCATCAGTCAGAAGTAATATGGAACAGGAACCTTCAATTTCTTCCTGAGCGTGAGCAAGTCCGGCTGTGAATGACTCCTCTTGATTTATAAGCATAGCAACAACTTCAGTCGGATTAATCTCTGCACCTGACATCTCTGAAAAGTGTCCGGTTCTATTTTTAAAAACCTTGTTGACCAGTTCATCAATATTATTAATCACGCCTACAGTTACAATTGCGTATTTCCCCAGATGTGAGCCGATTATCAGAGGTTGATCTTCAAAATCGCTAATCACTCCAATGCCCATCCATCCTTCCATTTCAGAAAGATCATCCTCAAATTTAGAACGGAATTGTGCATTTGAAATATCATGAATCACTCTGTGGATACCCTCATTACTTCTTACAGCCATTCCACCCCTCATGGTCCCAAGGTGTGAGTGATAATCAGTTCCATAGAATAAATCTTCAGTACAACTCTGTTTTGAAACAACACCAAAGAATCCGCCCATAAATGATCCCCCCGGCTGAATTGAAAATCAAGCTGTTCAATCCTGCATCATAAGGCTGTTAAATGCAACCCGTAAATTATACCTGAATTATGTAACTGTCGCTTCTAGTCCGCCAGAATTATGAATGGAACCGTTATAGAGCCATACTCACATTCCGCCCTGACCATGTACATTCCGGAATTGATACGCCTTCCGTTCATATCACAGCAATTCCATTGCAGTGAATTCTGATTTCCCTCCTGCATTGAAGAATTATCCAGATCTAAAATGACGCGCCCGGAAATGTCATAGATCAGCATGCGTTCAACAGCAATATCTGAAATCCCATATATGTTGAATGTGACATTTCCATATGATGGATTCGGAGATACATTCATGGAGTATACTGGCGAAGATTCAGATGTACCTTCTATTCCAACCGTTACAAGATAAGCGAACGCACCCATAAGATTCGGCAGGGGTCCTATGTTGCCTGTGGGCGGATACAACTGAGGGGACCCGGTAGAAACCAGAACAGTTCTCAACATCGAAGGTGTCAGAGTACCGGGGGGATTTCCGTTCGCGACCCAGAAACCTACACAATCCGCTGCTGCACCCGCTACAATGGGTGATGCACTTGAGGTTCCTGAGAATCCTGAGGCATAATAGCGATTAACTCCCTCAGAGTTCCACAGAGTCCCATAGCCGGTAGTAACGACATCCTCACCCCATCCCTGGCATGTGAATCTGCTCCCGTAGTTCGAGAATGCAAGCCTCTGACGATTCCCTGCAGGCCAAGGTCCGCCCGGATAGACACCTCCGGCTCCCACGATCATGGATCCGCAGTCACCAAACCAGTTCATCGCATCCATGTTTACACCGCCGCCATTAACCGCGTTGCCTCCGGCTTCAACAACATGTATTCCATTTGCGACTGCTGTCTGAATGGCAGCGTAAACCCCGTTGAATGTCTGCGAATTCGGCGAATAGTTAAGCCACCACTCAATTGGCACATAGTCCTGTGAGCCTGGAACGTATTCCCACTGCTGCTCAAGAAGGATCACGTCTCCAGCGGAAAGGTTCGAGATTGCAACCGTCATTGCTCCGGGAACATTCCAGGTTGGAGCACCGTAGTAAGTTCCACATGTCTTGAGCGTTGCTCCATAACAGATGCCTGTTGTACCCCACCCGTTAAAATCCGAGACCATCTCCCCGATAACTGCTGTACCATGATTATTGTCACCAAATGGATCCTGAACATTCGAATTGATCTGAGATCCTGGAGCCTTTGTTATATCCTGGTGGTTGTAGTTCCAGCTGTATTCCAGATCACAGACAGTCACGCCTGCTCCGTTACCTCCAGGCTGTGTCCACGCATATAAGGCATCGATCCCGGTAGGAGTGAAAGAAGCTGCTTTCAGATAGCCCTGAAATCCCTGATAATCCGGAGTTGGTGATGGTTGAGGCAAGGGTACAGGCCTTGCAAGCATGATACCCGGAAGATCCTCCAGCACGCTCGATAATTCCCAGATATCGATGTCCCCTTCAAAACGCAATCTGTAAACATTATTCAGATTGTAAAGATCTTCTCCTGTTCTGCTTTCGCCATTCGTTTCCATCGCGTCCAGTTCTTCTTCCGATACGGAAGTTATCCGTTCCCATATGAAGCTGTCTGTCAGCTGAAGTATTTCCTCAACCCCATCTATGGAACCCGTACCGGACAGGTCAAGCGGATTACCGTCTCTGAGCCTTACCACAGCACCCTTTCTGAACATGATCTCGATAAGATCGTCCTCAGATTCATAATGTCCTTCTGCGGGCTGTACTGATATAACCAGAACCAGAAACAGCAGTCCGGACAGATACGTCATAATTCTCATAGTAAACCACCTTCTTACTTGCGATTGAATACATAACAAAGTATCTAATTCAATAAATAACTGTCATTGACGCTTTTGTCTATAAGTAAGCCTTTTATGATAACACCGCTGTTATCGTCAGGTTCCTTTGACTTTCAAGGTTTTACTTATTCACTGTTACATTCCGTTACAAACCGTTAAAACTTCTGTTATTTACAATTGAAATACTTCCTTCTGTAAAAGGGAGGTACTCAATGTTTCACAGAATTCTGATAACTTTCATAATGCTCTCTACTCTTTTTCACGGTACGGCATTCGCGGATCTCAATCCTCCATCTCACCCTCTGTTCGAAGGCGATGCCGTACACGAAATTCATCTTGATTTCTATGCGGAAGACTGGTGGGAACTTCTCGAGGATAATTATCCGGATGGAATATATCTGGAAGCATCATTTGACTGGGAGGGTACACACTTTGACTCGATTGGAGTCCGCTTCAAGGGTGGCTCGAGTTATACGAACAATCCGACAATGAAGAAATCATTCAAGCTGGATTTCGATGTGTTCATTGAAGATCAGGAGTTATTCGGGCTTACGAAAATCAATCTGAATTGCAATTTCCATGATCCGAGCTTTATCAGGGAACGATGCTGCTACGAGATCTGCAATGAAGCATACCTGCCCACAGTCAGAAGCAATTTTGTCGCCCTGTACATCAACGACATTTACTGGGGTCTTTATACGATCGTGGAACAGTACAACAGCAGTTTTATCGAAGATCATTTCGGATCCGGCGAGGATGGCAATCTCTGGAAGGGCGACGAACATGGTTCTCTCGAATACCTTGGGCAATACCAGGGACTCTATTACACGGAATACGAACTGAAGACAAACGAGGAGGAGAACGACTGGAGTTCTCTTATCGGTCTGACATACGATCTGAACAACACACCCCTTGAATACCTTCCTGATACTCTCTCGAAAACCATGGATATGAACACTGCACTTTCTCTTCTTGCGGTCGACAACCTGACCGTGAATCTGGACAGCTACTCAGGGCGCTGCGGTAATTACTATCTCTATCAGAGGGACAGGGATGACCTCTTCGTCTTCAGCAACTGGGACTTGAATGAAGCATGGGGTATTTTCAATTTATGGGGGCTCTCGATAAGCGAGCTGCAAACTCTTGATCCTTTCTGGCTTTCCCTTACCCCCCTCGAGTACAGGCCACTCGGCGCTGTTCTCTGGGACTTTGAGGAGTATGCAGCTGTATACACCGGACATATCCGGAGGCTGATGGCCGGTATTGCACATCAGGACATGCTGATAATGAGGATGGAAGAACTTCGTGATCTGATAAGGTATTGGGTCTATGCCGAACAGCCGCCTATGAGTTTTTTTACACCGGAGCAGTTCGAGAATGCAATGACAGTCGATATACCGATCGGTCCGGGACACTATGCTCCCGCGCTGGAAACATTTATCAGGAACCGGCACGACTATCTTTCAGGCGTTCTGGGAACCTGGAACCCTGTGGAAGGTCTTCTTCTCAATGAACTGATGGCGAAGAACGATACAACCATATCAGATAATTACGGTGAGTACGATGACTGGATCGAGATAACTAACACCGGTATTGATGATATCAATCTTTCAGGTTTCTTTCTTACCGACAATATGGCGGAACCCTTCGGATTCGCTTTCCCTGACACGATCATTCAACCTGGAGATTACTTCATTATCTGGGCTGACGGCGATCCGGAACAGGGCAGCATGCACGCTGATTTCAAACTTGATGCTGATGGAGAAGAGGTCTACCTTCTCGACTCCGCGGTCGTCATCGACGAAGTGACCTTCCCCGAACTCGATGCGGATAAAAGCTACGGACTCTGGCCGGATGGCACAGGTGAATGGGAAATACTCTCTATTGCCACTCCCGGTGAAACAAATGAAGGAGGAACTGGAATGACCCGGCCATCAACTGGCTGCACTGATGAAGAGCTTCAGATACTTCTGCCAAATCCTCTCGCTTCCACAGGAGTAGTAACTCTCCACGGAGATGAAGGATATGCACGGCTTGATGTATTCGACATGAGCGGCAGGCTCGTGTGCACGCCCTTCGAAGGACACCTCTTCAGTACTGAATCCTTTTCCTGGGACGTTACCTCCCTGTCTACGGGCGTATATTTCCTGCGGCTCAGCCAGGGTGAGAAAATGTTTATTCGAAGGATAACCGTTATGCGGTAATCACCCTGAAAAAATACTCTATTCCGGGATTGGAAGTCCTTCACGGAATGTGTCTATCGATGCTTTTACTTCACCAATCTCGCCATTGATGACGTCACTTATCGCCTGTATCTCAGATCGTGCATCAACGAGTTCAGCTCTGAGCGCATTTATCTCAGCCTGCAGTCCAATGATATCGGGATCTGTTTCTCTTATCTCCTCAAGCTTTGCCGAAACCTCCTCAAGAACGGACAGTTCGGGTATGAGCCATTCCAGTGAATCAGTCACGGCAATCAATTCTTCGAGTTGCAGCTGTATGCCATCAAGTATTTCAAGTCCTGGTATTTCAATCTCAGGAATATCCGCATCGGGAACATCAGGTACGTCTGGAGCCCCGGGTACCCCGAAAGCGGCAACGCTTCCAGCACACAGCATAAGAACGATCAAGATAAAACTTCGCATTTTTCTTCCCTCCTTGTTTGGACAATTATCTCTAAGTCTATAACTCTGTGATTCTCATGTAAACCTGATAAAGACACAGAATAACTTAATTGCTTATCTGTTTAAGCTTGTAAGCCTGAATTTCCACTTACTGTCACCCTCTATGATTTCATCTGGATTCCCCTGTGTTGATCATAGAATTAGAGTTATTTCCGCTTGCGCCTTCAGGGCTTATATGAGTATATATTTATAAGTATTCAAGGATATGATGATATAATGAATCGCCATATTAGATGTTTATTAAAGTCTGGAGTACGGAGTACGTTAAATGCCGAATAAGGAAATAATAGAACTGGAAAAAGAAATCGAAATACTCAGGTCTCAACCTGACAGTTCAGAACTCGTGGATGCTCTTAACAGGATTGCTTATGCCTGTCTCCATTCAGATCCCAAGAAAGCTGAAACATATGCCCTTGAAGCTCTTGATCTTGCTAAAATACTTGGAATCGTGAATGAACAGGCCAATTGTAATGCTCTGCTGGGAGTATTTCATCTGGAGGCCGGTAATTTTGATGAAGCACTGTCTCATTGCCGGAGTGCGATGGAGATCTATGAGAACCTTGAAGACAAGCATGGTATCGCATCTGTTCACAGCAGGCTGGGCAACATATTTCTGGTTCAGGGTTTGATCGATAAGGCCCTTGAGCATTACCATACAGCTCTGAAAAAGAAGCAGGAATGTGATGTCGGCAGAAAGGAACTCGCCAGCTTCTACTTCAATATAGGGGTATGCTACGCCACGCTGGATCGGCTGGAACTGGCGATCTCGTTCTATGAACATGCCAAGTCAGTATGGGAGGAATCGAGTGACCATTCAAATCTGGTATGCCTTTATAACAACATCGGTACTGTTTTCGGTAAAAAGAATGAACTTGACAATGCCAGGGAATACTTCCTGAAAGCACTTGATTTAAGTGAAGAACTTGGAGAAAGAAAACAGAAAGCCGGCACTCTCGGCAACCTGGGAAGTCTGCACGAAGATCTCTGTGAATACCAGACAGCTCTGGACTACTACGTCAGGAGCCTTGAGCTGTATGAGGAACTTGGCAACAGAAGAGGAATTGCCTATGCCTGCTGCTGCGCGGGCGGAGCATGCACACATCTGGAGCGCCTGGACGAAGCTGAAGCCTTCGCCGAGAGGGGTCTGGAGATAACAAGAACATTGAAATTAAAGGATTACGAAATCATATGCCTGGAGAAAATAACGAATCTATATGAGAAGAAAGATGATCTGAAGAAAGCGCTCATGTTCTCCCTGGAACTGAATACATGCCTGGAAGAACACCTGAACGAAAAGAGCATGGAGAAGATCGCAAGGCTTCAGGTGCAGTTTGAAACCGAGAAAAAAGAGAAGGAAGCTGAGATATACCGTCTGAAGAACGAAGATCTTTCCAGGATAAACAATCAGCTTCGTGTCGCCCTGGTGCATGTGAAGAGACTTCAGGGCCTGCTTCCGATTTGCGCAAACTGCAAGAAAATCAGGGATGACGACGGTTACTGGCAGCAGATCGAGTTATATATCTCCGACAATTCAGAGGCGAAGTTCTCTCACGGGATATGCCCTGAGTGTGCAATAAAGCTTTACGGTAAGGATCTCATCGGAGATCAGCTCAGTTTATAACCCGTTTTTTCCCAGGCTTCCCTCATTACCGGATTCTGTCTCAGGTACTCATCAACGATTACCTTCTCAACCTTGTTCCAGGGGCATGAGAAATTAACGCATTTCCTGCAGACGTACACATTAAGACAGTAATTGAAAGCGATAAACGCAAGGATCAGAACGCCTTCAAGACCAGCTATGGCCAGAAGAGCAACTCTGCCGTACAGATCCGGGTTTGCTGCTACGTGATAAACGCCGTAACCGAGAGTAAATATGGGAAATCCTATCATGAATGTGTAGTAGCAGTACATTGTAAGCCTTTCCCACCTGTTAAGAGGCCTGGGATTGTACCTGTAGGTCTTTGGTATTCCCGAGCCGGCAATACAGGTTAGCATTTTGCTTCTATTACCGTAAAAGGGGCAATGCCTGCACAGAACACCGAATTCAATTGCGGGGAAAAGAACCATGAAGAACGCTCCGTAAAGAATAAGCATCCACCAGTGACCTGTCATGATACCCATCAGTATCAATCCGAAGAACGTCACAGCCATACATGGGGCAAACAGAATTAGGAATGCCTTCTGAAGTCTGGTGTCGACTTTGCAGAAAAGAAGGTTTTTATCGAAGCATTCACCGCATGGTGAATTTTCGTCCCACGCGCAGAGACCGTTGGGATTATTTTTGGAATCCAGTTTTCCAGCCATATCACTCCCTTTCTTGAAATTCGTTACAGTCAGAATCTTTCCGTGCTGTCAGACTGCTGATTTTCTCAGACAGATCATAGAGCATATTCCTGTTATTAATGATAAGCTGAATATGAAACGCTGTCAAAGAAAGAATTAACGCCAAAGTCGCATGATTCCCGCTTTTTCCGCTTGAATGGATGACCGGAATCATAGCTCACATATCGCTTTCTCCTTCAGTAGAACGCTGATGAGATATGCGGCCTGCTGTCGACAATCCTGACTGCGGAGTCATGTACATGTAAACTAATTCCTGAATCCACTGAAGAGGAGATGTCTTGAAAAAGATAATTCTCGGAAAAGACAGGCTGGAGAAGGATCTTCAGGAACACCGGTGGCGGGGATGATAATATTTTCAGGCTTCTCCGTTCTGGTATTTTTTCTTGCATGGCCCTCAATGACCGGGCCATCCTTCCATACATTCTCATTCCATTTTTAAGGAAGGCCATTAACCGACCCTCTGCCATCAAAGGCTTTCCGCGATTTACCGATTTTGCTGGACTGACCATGACTCTTTCTTGTTAATCAAATGTACGGGTTAAATTCCTCCGTTCAGATCAGAGTCGAAAATAATTGACATATCAGATGGATAAATTATCTTAACTTCAGCAAATCGCGATTCAAAGGCGCTGGAGGTATCAGATGAAACAATTCATCTATGTGCTCCTTGTGCTGATAGTCTTCCTTTCATGCGGTGGAGAAGATCAGCCTGTTTCCATACCGGAACCGGACGTACCGACAGGAGAGCTTGTATTCGTGGATTCCATCGGAGTGGAGATGGGTGACAGCACGTACATGTTCGGTTCAATTGAAGGCCTTTCATACTCATCCGACGGTTCCATAGTACTTCTTGATCGTGCTTTTTCAAGAATCATGATTTACAGCCCTGATGGAGAATTCCAGCGCCAGATAAGTCGCGAAGGTGACGGACCGGGGGAGATGAGCCTTACGGTTATGATGGTCCTGACAGGAAACGGTGATCTTATTGTCAGCCAGCGAGACGCAATGGAACGTTTTGATTTTCAAACCGGTGATTGGATAGAAGAGTATCCACGTGGCGACACTCCGCCACCCTTTGTTCTGCATGGAATGCCGGACAGTACGTTCGTGGGAGTACATCTGGATATAGCTCCGGAGGATGGCAGACTTATCGCAGAGGTGATCCTGGGAATCTACATTCCCGGGAATAACGAACCATCCGTATTACTCGTCGAACGCTCCTTTGACCTGAATCCCATGAACGCGGCATTCCTCTTCGAAGATGTTCTTGACGCATATAGTGTAGCAGTAAAGGATGATGGGACAATCTATGTAGCATCCAGGTCAGGCTCGGATTATGAGGTTATTGGATTCAACCGGAATGGGGAAAGGGTCTTTGAGCTGGTAAGGAACGACATTGAGCCTGTTGAAATGACTCCGGAGGAACTTCAGGAAGAGAAGGAATTCATGGAGGCCAGACTTGCAAGTATGGGGGCGGGTGGTCAGAACTGCTCACCGAACCCGCTTCTTCCCATGATCAGCGACCTGGGGATTGGACAAGACGGTAACCTTTGGGTCCGGAGAGGTACTGTGACTTTTCCCGTTTTCGATGTTTACAATACTTCGGGTGGCCTGGTAAGAACCGTAACCATGCAGGTACATCCTGATGAAGGCAGATACTGGAATATTTCAGTATTGCATGACGGAATACTGGCATATTCTGAGAATCCCTCAGAGGGTTACCAGAAGGTTTACATGCTCGACATCCGTTAGGTTTAAAGGATTAACTATCCCCCTTTCTCGGGAGATACATTCACCAGCTGAAGGGAAATCATGGATCCCGCATTATTCGTTGAAAATCTTAGTTTTTCCTACGGACGGCTCAAAGCCGTCCAGGGCATCAGCTTTCATCTGAATCCCGGTGAAATACTCGGTTTTCTGGGTCCTAACGGCGCCGGGAAATCTACGACAATAAAAATGCTAACTGGACTGTTAACTCCGGATACCGGCTCGATTCAAATACTGGGTATGAAAATGTCCCTTGATAATCCTGAAGTGCAGGCCCGGATTGGTGTCTGCTTTGAGGAAAAGAACCTTTATATGAACATGACGGGAAGGGAAAATCTCAAGTTCTTTTCCAGACTCTTCGGCCTGAAATATTGTGACGTAGATACCCTTCTCCGCAGAGTTGACCTTGCTCACAGGGCTGACGACAGGGTGAGCATGTACTCAAAGGGCATGCGCCAAAGGCTGATGATGGCCAGGGCTATCATAAACAGTCCGGATGTGCTTTTTCTGGATGAGCCTACTGATGGCCTTGATCCGGTGTCCAGCCGTACCATTCGCAACATCATCAGGGAACAGGCGGTGCGGGGAGCCGCTGTTCTCCTCACGACACACGACATGTGGGAGGCTGATGAACTCTCGGACAGGGTTGCGTTCCTGAACGAGGGCAAACTGTACGTGGTGGATACCCCCGACAGTCTGAAAATGAAATATGGCAGGAGATCAGTGAAGATCCGCCTTGGAGGCGGCAATCAGGTACGTGAGGAAATCATTGAACTCGGAGCAGCAGATGCCGGCGATAGGATCAGGGAACTTATCAATTCCGATAATGTCATGACCATACATACGGAAGAGGCAACTCTTGAGGATATTTTCATAGAGATCACAGGCAGGGGACTGGACGTGTGAGTATCGTACCATCCAGGATGGCGATTATAGTGGCCATAGTTCTCAAGGATCTCCGGGAGTTTTCCCGAGACCGTCTCTGGATGATTCTTACACCGATATCACTGATTTTTATGATTGTGATTTTCCTCATTCTTCCCGATACTGTGAGCGAGACGATTACACTGGGTGTATATCCATCATACCTTGCGGAATCCTTTTCTATGTTGATTAACCATGAAGCAGGTGAATTCCAGGGGCTTGAGATAATCGGCTTTGCTGATGAAAATCAACTTGCGGATGCGGTTCTCGATGATTCCGGGGAAATATCAATAGGCATTGCTCTTCCTGTGGATTTCACCGAATCCATTCTGTCAGGCTCCGGAGGTAGTGTTTCGATATATGTTACCGAATCGATTCCACAGGAGATGCGACGTGCTCTCTCCAGCGGTGTCCGGGAAATCGCGTATGCAGTTCAGGCTGTTTACGCGGGAAGAAGTCCCCTGAGTACACTGCCGGTTGTGCTCCCCCACCTGCAGGTAAGAATTCTAGGCGAAGACATGGTCGGCAGGCAGGTTCCCCTCCGCTACAGGATAAGGCCGATACTGGTCATAATGATACTTCTTATTGAAGCCCTTGCACTGGCAGGTCTTGTTTCAGTGGAAATTGAACACAGAACTGCGACGGCATTACTGGTTACTCCCGCACGAACTGGAGATTTTCTTACTGCCAAGTGCATTACTGGAACGATTCTTGCAGTGAGTCAGGCATTTCTATTTCTCCTGGCCACTGGAGGGTTCCTCTTCGACTGGTTGATTGTATCCGTTCTTATCCTTCTCGGAGCGGGAATGGCTTCAGCCGTGGGTATGCTGTCCGGAACCAGCGGCAGGGATTTTATGGGTACATTGTTCTACGGCACGATCTTTATTATTCCCCTTATGATTCCCGCTCTTTCCATCATGTTTCCGGGTAGACCATCAGTCATTATCAGGCTGCTTCCCTCATATGGCTTGACAGAGGCAATGTCAGGCGTACTTGGAGAGGGCAGGGGCCTACGTTTCGCAGCGCCCCACATCCTTACGACCCTTCTGTGGGATATAATCCTTCTCGGATCCGCCTTTTTTCTTCTCCGGCGAAGGGTGGAATCACTATGAGTATCCGACGGGTATGGAGCCTTATTTCTGGTGATCTCAGGCTTGGATTCCGATCTCCGATCATTCTTTGGCTTCTGATAATGCCCTTTGTAATAACTTTTCTGCTGCAGGTTGTTTTCGTCGCTTTGTTTGATCCTGAACCACGGATATGTATTTACGATTCAGAGGAATCCGACATTTCATTGGCCCTTGAAGTGGTAGAGGGCATCAGACTTTCCCGAGCCGAGAGCCCCGCAGAACTGAAAGAGTATATAGAGAACAACAATGCTGATCTTGGACTGGTAATCGAGGATGGTTTTTGCCAAGCGGTAAGGGATGGCCAGAAACCCGAACTGAAATACTTCTTCTCAGGAGGAAGCCTGGCTTCAAACCGCATCGTTATCAGTCTGATTGTGTTGGACGTGCTCCGGGAAATAGAGAACATGGAGACTCCTGTTGATGTTGTTCTCCAAACAGGAGACGAGGAGGAGACAATAGCCCTGGCGCGAAAACTGATACCGGCAATAGTCCTTCTTGTTCTTATCATTACGGGAATTTTCGTTCCCGCATTCATGCTTGTGGAAGAGAAGGAACATGGCACCATGAGAGCCCTTCTGGTAACTCCGGTAACTGTGTCCGATATTCTCTTCTCCAAAGCCCTGCTGGGTTTCACAATGACAGTAACCATGTGCTTTATCACACTGGCACTCAACGGAGCTCTTTCCGGGCAGCCACTGGCACTGTTGGCCACAATCGTCGCTGGAACCGTTGTCTGCAACGCAATCGGGCTGATCTACGGCACGCTTGCAGGTAACGCGAAAACCCTTTACACACTTGTTAAGAGCCTCAACATACTCCTTGCGGGTCCGATTCTGTTTTATCTCTTCACCGGCTTGCCCCAGTGGATAGCAAAAATCTTCCCTACTTACTGGTTCATCGACCCCCTTTACAGCATAACACTTAAAGGTGCTGCTTTTCCCGAGGTATCTTTCAAGCTTGCAGTTGCGCTTGGTATAGGTATTCTTCTGTGTATTACAGTCGTTCCATTGAGCAGAAGAATGCAGAGAAAACTGGCCGAATGAATAGGACGGATGAGGGGAGATGTTATTATGATGCAGATTTTACTGTCAGTAGTACTTCTGGTTCCGGGAAGCTCAGCAGGCAGTCCCGGGAAGATTTACACTTCTACCTTCTCCATAGTCGCCATGGATACACTGACGGGTGAATTCGGAGTGGCCGTGGCATCGAAGGTTCTCGATGTGGGGTACATCGTCCCGTGGGGAGAACCGGGGACTGGAGCGGTTGCCACACAGGCCCAGACAAATGCGATGTTCGGACCCGATGGACTTGAAATCCTCAGAACCGGAGCTACGGCGATCGAGACAATGGATATCCTTCTGGGAAGCGATCCTGAAAGAGAGGTAAGGCAGCTTGGAATAGTGGATGCGGAAGGCAATTCAGCTTCATTCACAGGCAATGGAACCATGGATTGGGCCGGCAGTATTACCGGTCCGGGCTACGCTATTCAGGGAAACATTCTCACCGGCCCTGAGGTTGTTGAGGAAATGGAAAGGGCTTTCATTGAGAAGGAGGGTTCCCTTGGAGGCAGGCTTCTGGCGGCACTTCTGGCGGGAGATGCCGCCGGCGGTGACAACAGGGGCAGGCAGTCAGCAGCTATGGTCGTCTTCAGGGAGAACGGTGGGTACCAGGGATCCTCCGACCTTCTTGTTGATATCAGAGTTGCCGATTCAGATGATCCTCTGGGTGATCTTGAGAGAATTTACTCGAAGTGGTGCATGTGGTACGTTTTTCCTGTCTACATTGACGCTGGCTCCCCCGAGACCGAATACGCTATTCGCATTATGGGTGACTATCTTGAATCCGATGAGGTGGACGCTCAGACCCTGAACGGACTGGCCTGGGAACTTGCGATCAGACAGCTTCACCCCGAGAAAGCTGTAGAGATAGCCATTATGGCCATCGAAATGGAACCGGAAGATTCGAATATCATGGACACCCTCGCTGAATCATATTTCGCCCTGGGAGAATTCGAGAAGGCAGTTGAATGGGAGCAGAAAGCTCTGGATCTCGACCCGGAGAACGTTTTCTTCAACGAGCAGTTTGATAAATTCCTGGAAAGCCTGGAAGAATGAACGAAGAGAATTGGAAGGATCTGTAATGATGATCAAGGTATGCAGACCCGACAGGGAAGAACTCGAACAGATGGGGGTTTTCTCCTGGCCCATCTGGACATGTGAGTCATCAACCTTCGACTGGACCTACGACATGAAAGAAACTTGTTATATACTTGAAGGTGATGTTACGGTTGAATATGAAGGAGGCAAAATTAGTTTCGGAGCTGGAGACCTTGTCGTTTTCCCAAAAGGACTTAGCTGTGTATGGAAAGTTTCGAGAGCAGTCCGAAAGCACTACAACTTCGAATAACTGGAAAAGGAATAGGAGGGGATTCGAATGATCAGAAGAGAAGGATATTTTGCTACAGTGATAACCTTTTTGCTCCTGAGCATACTTACAGTCTCAGCAGCAGCACAGGATCCCGCTGAAACAGGTCCGGTCATAGGAGTATTCGACTCGCGCTGTGTTGCTTTAGCCTACTATAGATCCGAAGAGTTCATGACCGAAATTAATCAACTCAAAGCTGATTATGAAGCAGCTCTCCAGGAGGGTGATTCGGTTCTTGCAGAAGAGCTTGGTATACTGGGACCCCAGATGCAGCAGCTAGCACATGAACAGGTTTTCAGTACGGGTAACATTGATGAGATCATCTCAATGATCTGGAGTGAGCTCCCGGGAGTTGCAGAGGAAGCCGGAGTTGATATCATCGTGAATTCCTGGGATATCATCTACAAGGACGAAACGGTTCAGTTTTTGGACGTAACCGATTTAATGGTTGAATTCTTCAATCCTACAGAGGAAGTTCTCGAAACTATCGAGGAAATTAAAGCTACACCGGCAGTTCCCGTGCAGTTCTTAACAGAACACGACTGATTATACGCTTAATTACTATTCAGGTTCTACTTAAAGGGACGGAGGTAATTAGAATTTCTAATTACCTCCGTCCCCATTCAGGCTGACGGATTTGTACATGGCCGGTCCAAGATCCTTTCCTGATTCATCAAAAAGCTTCTTTAAATGATCATCCATGGTGAAATAGAAGATCTGCCAGCCGCTGTTCACAAGCCCGATGACACGATTGACAAGGTTTTTCCTGCGCTCCCAGTCGGAATGTTGAAACGCATCATCAAGAATAAGAAAAGCTGTCTCACCCATTGTGAGTTCGGCGAATCCTGTTCTGAGAGCTATGTAAACCTGCTCAGCGGCACCTGTACTCAACTGTGATAGAGGAAATTCCTCCCCTGCAGGAGTTGAGAGGTGAAGATATCCATTGCTGTCCATTTTCAATCCATTGTAGCGAACGGTGATCTTCAGAAGCGAAGAAACAACTTCATCGGATCCCAGAGCTTTATCCAACCTTTCGTTCTCCTGGGAGCGGAATTCACATACAGCCCTGAACACAGTATTCTCGGCCAGAATTCGCGCAGTACTATTCTTGTACTTGTTTTCAGCGGTTTCTATCCTGTCCTCCAGGGCAGTAAGGAGCTTCCTGATATCTCTTGATCTATTTCCTGTGGCCACTGAAATCGCCGTTTTAAGGGATTCAATACTGTGCTTTTCCCTCTCGAGATCCACAGATACGGTGTCAAGCTCTTCTTTGAGTTTCATATATTGTCTCTTATCCCATTCCTCGGAAGGAGGATCAGGCAGATAGGAATCCTTATGAACGTTGAGTGAAGAGAGGTTTACGTTGAGAGAATTGATTGTTTTCTGGATTTCTTTCCTGTTTCTCCTGACCTCTTCTATTCTGAAATCCCAGTGGTTACAACGAACCTCCTCCCCGGTTATGGAACGAAGCCTGGACAGAATGCTCGCTTCCTTTGTTTCGATATCCCGCTTGAGCTCTATGCGTCTATCCCTGAGATTCTCTGAATGAATATGCCTCGTTTCCATCTTATGGCACTCAGCCTGCAATGTGGCGGGATCCGTCAGCTCCCGCTGGAATCTTCTGCTGAATTCTTCCTCCAGTTTCTTCCGACGCAGTTCGGTTGATGCCGAAACCGGTTCGGGTTTATTCCTGATACGAATAACCAGGCAGACTACCGCCCCTGCAGCAGCAGCGATCATCAGGAGTCTGCTGAAGAACCCGGCCGCTGCAGTCAGCAGGATGAAAAAGAAAAGAAGTGCAATGCTGACTTTATCGATCAGGGATCTATTCCCGGGAGCTTCGACATGTGAAAGGTATTCCTCCCTTGCCTTATTTAACCAGATGTAGTTGTCCTCTTCTTCGGCTGCATTTTTGAGTTCTTCCTCGACATCGTTAAGATTCTTGAATTTAGCTCTATAAAGACTGATGTCATTTCCAAGCCCAATCAGATCCTGCTCGGGAGGAAGGCCGTTCATATCAAGCTCAAGTTTCTTCAGTTCCTGGTTAAGCATGAAAGCTCTATG
>DAOWFD010000091.1 GCA_030638185.1 Candidatus Aegiribacteria sp. | reverse complement strand
CTTCCATGTAGACCAGATTGACCGGTCTGAGGGCCTGGTGCTCCTGGTCATGGGAAATGTAGAACGCAAGCGTAACCCTTGGATTGCAGTGGAACATCACCATTCCCGCAAGAACCTCTCCATCATTCAATGCAATGAACTGCCTGATATGGTCTCTCCCCAGAAGGTTCCGGAGAGTCTCAAGCTCCTCAAGCGTATGGGTGGGCTTGACATTATGACGTTGCTGTAGATTGGATTCCAGTACATGATAAAAAAGCGAAAAATCCGGGTTTTCCTCACCTGTTACACCACTCTTGACTGCTTTCTTTACGCCTCTCAGAGCGGATGAACGAAAACCAAGCCTGAGTTCCTCTCCAAGTCTGCTGAGGTCAATTATCGCTGTCAGTTCCCTCTTCCTGTACTTGAATCCACGTTTTACAAGGGAAAATTCCAGGTAGTTATGGGGTCTGCGGTAATAGATTGTTGGAGGAGGAGTCATTTCAATACCCCGGAGTCCCTGAGACCTACAATAAGATATGAGTTCGTCTACTATTCCTTCGATTTTACTCAGACCGAGGGAATCGTTGAATACCGGTCCGCCGTAGGAGGCGCCCGGATAGGATCTGAACCACATTCCATCCTCCCTTTCAGCCAACGCGCCCGGAATTACGGATACGATACCATTGTTACTTTCAGCGATAAGGTGATGGTTCCTGAATCTGTCTTCCGGGTGATAATCCAGGAAATCAGGTAAATGGAAAACTGTACCGTTATTTGAGCGGAGGACAAAATCCGTCCATCCGTTCCTGTCACCGGGTTCGATCTGTCTAATAGAAATCATCTTACTACTGCAATTTTGCTTATGATTACATCGTTGTCTGTTTCAACAAGCATGATATAAACGCCGCTGGCCAGAGAACCTCCATCGAGTGTTCCATCCCAGGTCCATTCTTCCCAGCTGTCCGCCTGAACAAAGCCCAGGTATTGTCCTGTCAGGGAAAAGAATTTAACCTCGATCCGTTCATCTGGTCCCGACCATACAATGTGCAGTTCTTCCTCGGCTGGGAGGAAAGGTTGCGGGTAAAAGAGCAAATCCGGGCTTTCCACATTATTCTGCTGCGAAGAAATCGACCACAGGCCTATGAATGATGAAAAGCACACCGTTCCATCCTCAGGATTGAAGGAACTGAATTCATTCTCCGCTCTGTTTGTTGGAATATAGATTGAATTTGAACTTGTGAATTCGGTTATATCCGCTCCTTCAACACTGTAGATCGCATCTTCAGTCATACACCAGATCACTCCGTTGTTGTCCACCTGCATGGCTTTGACCGATCCTGCAATTCCGGCTATCTCAATAAATACGCTTCCATTCCAACGACATATACCGTTTCCCGTTGCAGCCAGAATTTCTCCGTCAGTATTCCTGGCAAAGCAGAAAACCCGATTCGAGGGAAGTCCCCAGGAGGTATTGTATGCCTGACCGTATCCAGGATACAATGTATCCGAGGATTTATCCATAGGATCTCCCCCATTTACCAGAAGCTGACATCCCCCTTCCGATGCAAACGCTATCCACAGACTGTCATCTCCACACGGAAACAGCATTTTTATGTTTTTACTCGCAAGACCATCTTCTTCCGTTCTTATAGTCCACTGAAGGCTTCCCTCCTCAGGCTCACCGGACACTGCAACGATCCCGCTGGGCTCATCTGGTGTCTGCCAGAACGCCTCCTGAGCGACCAGCAGGGCTCCGCATTGAGATGTCAGCATTACAACCTGATTATTTAAGAGGGGCGAAACAATCTGGACTACTTCAGGTGAGACGCCTGAAAGCGAATCGGATACATAGGTTATTATCGTATCGTCATCCATGGAATAGGTACCCCTGTCATCTATCCAAGTAAGACCCCAGTGGTAACTGCCTGTCCATATCCCGGAACAACCTGATCTGGCTGCAGAGTAGGTTCTGAGGATATGGGGCATGTCAGTTGTATATTTATTAAACATCGTCCAGCCGCTGTCGGGATAATACGCCATAAGACCGACCCGATGACTGCCCAGGTATACCCTGTCTTCATCCCGGGCCATCTGGTAGCAGCTTGGTCCGCCCATTCCCGGAACGGGAAGGTTTTCCCAGGTTCCATTATCAAGATAACCGAGTCCTTTGCCTGTGTCTCTGCAGTTCGCATCACGCAAACCGTAACCGCACCATATTCTGTCAGAAACCTCGCTGAGACACGATGCATAGCTTTCGAATGGATATTCGGATCCGTAAAGTTCCCAGCTTCCGCTACTATTATACAGTAGCACCTTCTTACATGCCGCGATAAGACCATCTTCCGTAACAAGTAACCCGGTTACAACCGAATCAGCGCTGGCGGAATAATCCAGCAGTCGTATCCATCTGTCACCAATCATCTGCGAGACTCCACCGGAACCATATCCGAAAACGGAATCGGCGGATGTTATGTAAATGTCGTCTATTCCAAGGGCCAGCGTTGAATCTTCATAGCTTGTCCAGGATTCGGGATTAAAAATACTTCCACTGAGATCAAGGGAGTATACTCCCCTGTCGGTTGCAAGGTACATCGTGTTATCGATACACGCGATATCTGTCACCTTAGTTGCAGTGAAAGCCCCGCCTGTGAGATCGGAATCTATGGGTATGAAACCATCGGTATTCCCGCGCGATAGCCCGCCATCGGTACCGGCCCATACAAAACCCCCAGCGCTATAAACAGAATAGACGTATCCGGAACCCGGAATACCCTCATAAGAGGAGAAAACCTTCCAGGTACTATCCTCCTGCAAAAGAGCTAAACCGCCTCCACCTGTAGCGACCCACATAAGAGAATTAACAAAATATAGATCTGTGGCGCTTATCCAGGGCATCTGATCAGGATACGAAAGACTGTCCAGCCAGCCGTTTTCCGGATCGTAATGGATTATTCCCCCGGCAGTCGCACACCAAATGCTTCCGTCATCGTCCGGTACAATTGAGAAAAGGTAAGACTGTGATGTTTCAAAACCCCAGTTGAAGGAAATGCTGCTAATGATCGTCAGAGCAAGGCAAGATGCTATCATTCTAGTAGAAACCTCTCAAAACAGCCATGGGAAACGAAGGTGCCACACCATCCAGACAGCTTCCCATACAATGCTTTTAGTCATTTTCGAAGTGCCTGCGTGCCTGTCAACAAAGATTATTGGTACTTCCTTAATCGAACAGCCCGAATTGAAAAGCTTGTATGTAACCTCTATCTGAAACGAATAACCGTCAGATTTAATATTAGTGAGATCAAGCTTCTTAAGAGCTTCTCTCCTGAATGCCTTGAATCCACCGGTGGCATCTTCCACAGGCAGTCCGGTTATCAGTTTTGTATACCTGTTTGCGAACCAGGAGAGAAGAAGCCTTGATAGAGGCCAGTTCACCACGTTGACACCGCTGCAGTATCGCGAACCTATTACAAGATCATATTCTTTAAGGGCATCCACCAGTTCTACAACCTTTTCAGGATTGTGCGAGAAGTCAGCATCCATCTGGATGATCGGATCGAATTCGTCTATCTCCAGCGCCCACTGGAAACCGGCAATGTATGCCTGTCCCAGACCTGCCTTTGCCGGGCGGCTAAGAAGATGTATCCTGCCGGTTGACTCGAACTCCTGGACAGCATCTCCTGTTCCATCAGGGCTGTTATCATCTACCACTAGAACATCGGGCTCTACAGGCAGATCCAGGAGAACCGGAATCAGGTTTCTTATATTCTCTACCTCGTTGTAGGTGGGAACGACAATCAAAGGTGTTTTCAAGAGACCTCCACTTTCTATATTCAGTTTAATATAATTATTCATTCCTGAACAGGTACAGTATATTTTATTCAGTCCGAATGGAGATCATGATATACAGAACAAAAACCATAATCATTCTAATCATGCTATTTTGTGCCATTCCCCTTCACGCATGGAAGGTGTTTCCGTTAATTAGTTACAGTTCGAGCTCCGGTGTACTCATAGGAGGGATTGTCAACCATAACATGATAACCCCTTACAAACCCTTTAGTTTTAGCACAATGGCATACGTATTTACCGATGGAAGCATATCCGCCGAGCCAAAGCTTCTGTTTCCCGCAGGCAATGGGTTAGTCATAGTGAACGCCAGTTACAATGTAAGCAGAGACAGAAAATTCTTCGGTTGGGGCAACGGAGGTAATAACGAGCTTTATGTAAACTACAGTGCTGAAATACAGGATCTCTCCGGTTCCTACAATTTCAGTCCCCTCTCGGGTCTTGTCATGACAGGAGGCCTTCTCTGCAGACATTCCACTGTATACAACAGATCCAACGAGCAACTCTGGAGTCAGTCGCCGACGGATGAATACGGCTCAACCTGGACGGCTGGTCCTTTTATCAATGGGTACTTGTCCTTTCCTGTTCTTATGAACGGTTACGTATCGGCGGGATACGACATGCAGATGGGAAGCGACATTTCATATTCCGGTGCGGAATGCGCACTCGCAGTATTCACGCCCATAGGCAGCTCTACAACCCCTGCGTTCCGGATAAAGGTTGAAAGACATTTAGGAACGACTTCAACGCCGTTTTCGTTTCTACCCTCACTCGGAGGCAGTTCAGGGCTCCGAGGATATAACGACGCAAGATTCGGAGGAAACTGGGCTCTGCTGGGTAACCTGGAATTAAGACAGAGGATAGTCTCTTTCGCAATTGATGAGAACAACACAATGGACTTATCCCTGGTCCTCTTCGGAGATGCCGGTCAGGTGGCGGATCACCTGGATGATTGCCGATGGAATCGATTCCACCTGGATGGAGGCGTGGGAGCAAGAATATCTCTACCAGGTGGTGGATCTCTCAGGGTAGATTTCGCCAAATCCCCCGAGGGGCTGGGTATACAGATGGGGCTTGGAGAGCTGTTCTGACAAACATTCAAGAAAGGTACTACTGATGAATCACGCATTTCTTAAAAAACTTCCCAAGACAGACCTTCACCTGCATCTGGACGGTTCGCTTCGAATATCAACACTTATCGAACTGGCCAGGGAATCAGGGGTTGAGCTTCCCTCATACACTGAAGATGGTCTGAGGGAGACTGTTTTCAAGGATAAATACAGGAATCTGAACGAATATCTCACCGGTTTCGCTTATACCACTGCAGTCATGAGAACCAGGGAGCAGCTTGAGCGGATCAGTTACGAAGTTGCAGTTGATAATCAACAGGAGGGCGTAAGGTATATAGAGGTCAGATTCGCTCCCCAGCTCCACGCAAGTGATGACATGGATATTATCGACTGCATCCGGGCGGTTAATGACGGCCTTCTCCGCGCAAAGAAAGAATTCAATAACCGCAGGGAAGTGATCGACGGCCTTGAACCTCCCTTTCACTATGGAATCATCTCCTGCGCCATGAGGTTCTTTACACCTGCATTCTCCGACTGGTATAGAAAATTCTTTGAAATGCACAATTTCATCGAAAGGGAGAGGGTGTTCGCCCTGGCATCATTGGAGCTTGAGGAAGCCGTTGCCAGAGCAAGGTGGGAAGAGGATCTTCCTGCGGTTGCAATAGACCTTGCCGGATCAGAAGCAGGCTGGCCTGCACTGAATCACCTTGAAGCATTTACGAAAGCCCAGGGACATTTCCTCAGGAAAACAGTCCATGCAGGTGAGGCGTACGGGCCGGAAAGCATTTATCAGGCGATCACCGATCTTTACGCCGAGAGGATTGGTCACGGGCTTACCCTTCTTGATCCGGCCTCGGTGCAATCCACATACATCAAGGATCCTGATAAGTATGTAGATATGCTGGCCAGTTACATAGCGGACAGGAGAATAACGATTGAAGTCTGCCTTACTTCAAATCAGCAAATAAACCCCGCCTTCAGGGACCTTTCAAACCATCCGTTCAGAAAGATGATGGAAAAGAAACTGTCAGTAACCATATGTACCGATAATAGAACCATATCCAATACAACTGTAACAAAGGAGCTGCATAAAGCTGTAAACACCTTTGATCTTACAAGGTATGACCTCAGGAATATTCTGGTTTACGGTTTCAAGAGGAGTTTCTTCCCGGGAAGGTACGATGAGAAGAGGCATTATGTACGCCAATGCATGGAATATTTCGAGAAAATAGAACGGGAGTATTTTCAGGAAGAGAATGTTAAATGAACAGCATTCCTCTCTGGAAACTTATCGGAGAAGCCATCCGTTCGAATACTCCATGCGCCCTGCTGCTGACAGTTGAAACAAATGGAAGCGGTCCCGGTAGACCCGGAGCAGCCATGGCAGTTACAGCTGCCGGCACAACAAGAGGAACCGTCGGTGGCGGCATCATGGAACACCAGTTGATCAAGAGAACTCGAAAGATGCTCGAAGTCGGCACCAATTCTCCCGAACTGGTCATATACGATCATGTAGATGAGAATATTCACATCGAAGGAGATAGAGGTGGAACTCCCTCCGGCATGATCTGTTCAGGTTCTCAGACAACTGCAATTCTTCCCCTGCAACCAGGTATGCTAGAAACCGTAGATCTGATAATCAACATGCTTGAGAACGGGAGAACAGGTACTCTGTACCTTTCAAGTACCGGTTTTGCCGTATCAGACTCCTCCATACAGGAAACACATGAATTTTCAATGATCGGGGAGAATAGCTGGAAATACGCCGGTCCTCTCGGGTTCCGGGACACCGTGCATGTCATCGGAGGTGGCCATGTGGGACAAGCACTTGTACACCTTCTTCAAGGGCTCTCATTTCACCCCGTGATAATCGATGAGAGGGAGAGGAATTCCTTCGAAGATCCTCCCTCCTGCAGATGGATAACTGCTTCCTACAGTGAAGCACACAGTTACATACACGAGGGCAGTCACAGCTGGGCGATCATTATGACTCCTTTTCACAGGGTGGATGCTGAAGTGCTTGAAAGCCTGGCCCGCAAGAACCTGAAATATGTCGGCATGATGGCAAGCAGTTCAAAGAAAACAAAGATCTATTCGGAACTTATGCAGAGGGGGGTTCCCGAGGATTTTCTTAACAGCGTATACTGCCCCATAGGAATCTCAATCGGAAGCCATACCCCCGTGGAGATTGCTGTTAGCATCGCAGCCCAACTCATTAAAGTAAAATCTTGTATTTGAGCATTACTGCAATTATAAATAGATTATTGCTACATAAAATGTTATAGTTAAGGAGAAATCATGAATTTTATCCTTATTCCATCAATACTGCTTTTTCTTACGGGCCTGTCAAGCGAAACAGCTTCCCTTGTGGATTCGGTGGATGAACTTGTGATCGGGATTGAAGAAAACGATTACATTGGAGCAAGGAGCTTTCATGTCACTAATCCCTGCATGCCCCCGGTGCGGATACGGAGATGAGATTATCCACGAACCGTCGCCGGAAGATGTGAGGCGCGGGTCGGCAAGATTGAACCATTCCAAACGTCTTATTGAATATTACACGAACGCGAGAATTCCTGCTCCACCGGTTTTCACTGAACAGTTCGGCTTGATGAACTAAGCGTTTGGGGCCGGGCTCCTTTTGCTTACTGTTCGGAGAACTGATCCTTGCCTACTCCGCAGACAGGGCATACCCAGCCATCCGGGATATCCTCGAAAGCAGTCCCCGGCTTGATACCGCCGTCCGGATCACCCTTTTCCGGGTCATAAACATAGCCACAGATATTGCAAACATACTTCTTCATACTACTCTTTTCCCTTCGTTCCGGTTCTTCCTCCAAATCAAGTGACGCAGACTTATAGGATGGAGCTGTTGGGGGTGTTTTCCCGCGGAGCACTTCCCTGTAATACGAGTACGACATGGGGGTTCCCTCACCTTTGATTCCGCAGTCGGTTACCTCTCCTATAAACACGGTATGTGTATCCACGTCAATACTTTTGCAAATATCCAGGTCAATGTATGCCAGTATGTTTTCTCCAGGCATCGGGCATCCGGAGGGAGCCAACGTGAAAGAGATACTGGCAAATTTATCTACATCTCTTCCGCTTTTGAATCCGAAATTGCCTATGAAAGCCATGTCCGCCTTTTCGCTGAGCACACCGATGCAGCATTTCCCGGTCTCGCTGATGAATTCATGTGTAAGTTCAGTTTTATTTATTGAGACTGCGACCTTTATGGGATCGGCTGTTACCTGAAATACCGTATTCGATATCTGGCCGTTCATCTTATCTCCCGATCGGGACCCCACAACGTACAGACCGTAGGTTATAGTAAACAGAGGGGTAATGTCCATTATTCCGCGCCTCCACAGATCTCAAGAATCCTCCGCCCCACAGTTTGTCCCAGATTCACTGATTTCTCAAATACTTCTTCATCGGGTACGTAAACTGCACGAAGTCCTTCCGAAACAAGCTCTACTTTCATCCCCTCAAGCAGACCGTTTAACTCTTTAACCGCTTCGCCGCTCCAGCCGTATGAGCCGAACGCGGCGCCAACGAGATTCCTAGGTTTCAGACCACCCAGATAATTCATACATTCAGCCACGGAGGGGAAGATCCTTCCGTTGATGGTCGGGCTTCCTACTATCAGTGCGGATGCTTCAAGAATTTCTGCAGCAATATCGCTTATGTGAGAAGCCCTCAGGGGCATCAATTTGCTGCTGATGCCTTCCCGGGTAAGTCCTTCCATAATGGCATTGGCCATCGCGCGGGTGCTGTTCCACATGGTATCGTAAACCACAACGGCCTTCGGTCGGGGTTTTCTTTCAGCCCAGGAGCCCCATTTGCCAAGAATCCAATCGATTTTGCTCCTCCACACCGGGCCATGGTCCGGACATAGAAGATTTATTTCAAGCTTCATCTTTTCAAGGTTTCCAAGAAGAGAAGTCACCAGGGGAGAGAACGGCATGAGGATGTTCGCGTAGTATTTCCTGGCTGCCTCTTCAAGAATGTTCAGCGGGAGTTCATCATCGAATCTTTCTGTAGACGCAAGATGCATTCCGAAACCATCCTGACTGAAAAGGATTTTCTCCTCAGGCAGGTAGGTTACCATACTGTCAGGCCAGTGCAGCATGCGTGTTTCTATGAATTCAATTCTCATGTTTCCTAGGTCTATACTGTCGCCGGTCTTCACCACCTCTATCGGATCTTCTTCCCAGTGAAAGTGGGCGGAAAGTGCCTTTGAACCCATAGGTGAAGCGTATAATTTATCAGGCTTGACTGCGGATATCGTTTGAGGGAGCGATCCGGTATGATCAAGTTCGGAATGGTTGCTTACGATTATTTCTATTCTTGAGGGATCTATTACTGAAGATATCCTCGACATCATCTCTTTGAAAAATGGTTTCTTCACCGTATCTATCAGCGTGATCTTCTCTGAAAGAATAAGATATGCATTGTAGGTCGTGCCTCTCTCCGTGCTGTATCCGTGGAAATCACGTATGGCCCAGTCAATTACTCCAACCCAGTATACATTCTCAGTCAGCCTGACAGCTTTGAACACATCCATCCGTTCTCCTTAAGAATTGTCTAAACTGCTTCTATCTGGAATTCAGCCTGTTTCTCTGTTTCTCGAGGTATGCGATATGGCCGATTTCCTCATCGATTATTCCGTAAACTTTTTCCTTGCCCAGCCTATGGGAGACCATCCGTTCAAGTCCGAGAAAGAAAAGAAGAGAATCTTTCTCAAACTGAATGGCAAGATCAATTATCTTTTCGGTATTCTTATCCTCTTCAAACTTAGCCAGCGATTCACCCGTCTCCTGCTTGAAAACATGATTATCGGCCATGGCTTTAAGGTACAATGCAGCTTCGCAGTACGGATCTATGGCGGTCTGTGTTTTTTCTTCTTCAGTGAGTTCCATTCTCATGGATGCAAAGAGGGCTTCATGTCCCTTTTCCCATTCAGCAAGATCAGAAAGGAGCTTTGAAACCTCAAAATCATCTATAACGTTTGAAGCGTTCCTGTAGAATTCCTGTCCGTTTCTTTCGATCTGTTCAGCCATTTTAAGTACTTCTTCGGCATTGAACTGGTCTCCCATTTCGTTACTCCTACTCTCCGCTGTTGGTAGCGGGACTGAATACCCTTTGTCCGATTTCATTGTCTATCATGAACCTGCCGCCGCCCGAATCACCTATCAACCTCAATTTTCTGACAACTTCTCCAACGGACAGTTCCTCCTGCGCCTGCGAGTTCATCCACTTCGCCGCACCGCTCATATCAACCGATTCGAAATACATCGCCATTGCCACATACAGGTATGAAGAATACAGTTCGGCGTTGATCTGGCGGTTGATAGCATTCTGTATTTTTTCGCTAAGCATTTTTATCCCTTCCAGAGACCATGAATGCTGCAGTATTCCCTTGCGGATACGGAGCCAAGTTCGCCGGTCTTGAATTCAGCTATCGGGTCCATCCCAGGTTTTAGATACTCTCTGTAGATACTGTCTCCCGAGATAAGCTCGATCCATTCTATGTAATGATTATCGATCATGGGATGCAGAGTTGAGCCCACAGTAACCCTGTAGCCTCCATCGATCCTCTCTATAACAGGCACATGCTTCTCGGTTGCCATATCTGCAGTCTGTTCTTCCATTTTAACCATCGGCTGCCCACAGCAGACAAGTTCTCCGGCTCCACCGTGGGTCATCTCAACAATGTTTCCGCATATCTCACATTTGTATATTTCCATTCGTTCAGTCATTTCAACAACTCCTATCAATCCCATTAAAAAATACCTCAGTTGATTTGAATTCCCTCATTTTTTCACCTACCAATTCTCTCCGAGAAGTTCAAAATGTGCCTGAGGGTGTGCGCAGGCGGGACAGAGGTTGGGTGCTTTCCTGCCTTCATGCAGGTATCCGCAGTTCTGACATCGCCAGATGACAATATTATCCTTAATGAAAACTTTACCGTCGTTGATATTCTTCAGCAGGTCGAGGTACCTTTTCTCGTGCTGCTTCTCGGCAACAGCGATGGATTCAAAGATAACAGCTATGACATCGAATCCTTCGGAGCGTGCTATCTCAGCGAATCCAGGATACATAACCGTATGTTCGTGATTCTCGCCTGATGCCGCAGCCTTAAGATTCTCATCCGTTGAACCTATCTTGCCCGCAGGATAAGAATCGGTTATCTCAACCTCTCCGCCTTCAAGGAGTTTGAAAAGACGCTTAGCGTGTTCTTTCTCCTGATTCGCGGTTTCCTCGAAGATTTTCGCAATCTGTACATAACCGTCCTTTTTAGCCCTAGAAGCGAAATAGGTGTACCTGTTCCTTGCCTGTGATTCCCCTGCAAATGCCTTCAGGATGTTCTTCTCTGTTCTCGTTCCTTTAATACTCATTGTAACTTCTCCTTTTCCAATTGTTCAGCACATTCAGGACATATTCCTACAATATTCATACGTATTTCTATTATAATAAAATTTGAAACCTGTTCGGGATTCAGTGTATCAATATCCACCGGATTTATATTCACATCACAAACCCGGCCACAGACCGTGCATTTAATATGGTTATGTTCCTCTATGTTATGGTCGTAATGGATTTCCTTGCCGACACCCTTGACAGCTTTGATTTTTCCCTGATCTACGAGTATTCCCAGATTCCTGTAAACCGTACTGAGGCTTGTCCTGGGCAGTACCTTTCTTACAGCGCTGTAAATCTGAACTGCGGTTGGATGACACCCCAGCTGCTCAACTAATTGGAGTATCACCCTTTTCTGTCTTGTATCCCTTCTAAGTTGTGCCTCAAGCAAAATATCTCCTATTCGTATTAAGAACTATTCCTAATATAGAACTCCTTCCCAAAGCGTCAAGCCCGAAGAGACCCCGCCCCCCTTCCGGGAGACGGGGTTCTTAACGACACCACACTCAAAACACTGTTTTACGTTCTATGAATGAACGATCTATTTGAATGAGTGTTGATAACTCTCTTCTAATCCCTCCTCACCACAAAGCTGCCGGTACTGACCTCGGAGCCGATGCTGCAATGAAGAAGGTAGACTCCATTGGGTAAAGGTGTTCTATCTCCTGTATAACCATCCCAGTAAAGTACACTACCAGATTCAGCATGACCGCTCCAGATCATGCGACCGGAAATATCATAGATATTCACCTCAGCTTCCTCAGAATATTCCATAACAGGAATGGCGAACATCCAGCCTTCATCTGCAACACTGCGTGTAATCTCAACAGATGAAACTCCCACCTCAGTGCTTCTGCTGCCGTAAATACTAACCTCACTAAGACCGGAAGCTCCACATACTCTTACATAACGAACAGCATCGGTACTGCTGCGTGATCCAGGCGTTAATCGATAAAATTCCCTGTCAGAACCAGCCACTTCGATTAGCAGAGAAGGTTCAACTACACGAGCAGTTTCAACAGTTCGAACAGATTCATCTATCCATGCACTTTCGATAGAAATGCCTGATACTCTCTCCGGCAAAACAGATGTTACAGTACACTCCTCACCGAGATCGATGACAACAGCGTCCGCTCCAGGGGATGGTGAATAACAAACCTCTGTACTGCCATCAGTCAGACATCCAGGATTACCCCTTGAGAGAACAGCATCAAGTGTTGCTGTCGGTACAGTTGCAGACGTTCTCTCATGTACTGATGCTATCTCAGCATGAGATGATTCTTCTGTTATCCTGTGCTCAGTTATCTCCGGAATCCTCATTGAAGATCTCTCGACTGAAAACTCTTCAATCACAGAACATCCAAGAGAAATGACTGCAGAAGGGCTGGTGGGGAGCTTGACGATATTGCTGTATTCCGACTCGTTGGTGCCGTCATAGGCAAAAACCTTGTACACAACCACAGACCCGCCAGCGGTGAAACAGTCAACATATGAACAAGTTCCAGCATGCACCCTTCCAATAATGTGGAAAGGTCCCCTGGGAAAAGCCCTCATTATACCATACCAGATTACATCCGCGGGCTCCTGTGGGCTTCCGGAGTAAGGATCGTTAACAGACAGATCCCACTCAAGCTCAACCTCACAACTACCGAACGCGGTGTACGTTATCTCACCAGTGAGATTCGTTGGCGGTTCAGGTATCGTATTGTCAACAGCAAAACATCCTGTATGCCAGCTGTCATGCTGGAACTGGCGCCACGGCATCTCTGCAGGAAAAGATTTAACGCCCAGATCGTAGCAGTAGGCGTAGGAATCGGAACCATCGGCGAACATCAGCTCAAGGCTGTCATCGTTATCAAGGTTGGCGATAACTGGCTGGCCGGTGATCTCACTCAGTTCCGGTACCGTGACGGGATAACCGCTGCAGATGCTGCCATCGTGATTAATGGCATACAGATATCCATCACCAGTACCTATTACTATCTCAAGCTTGAAATCTCCATCGATGTCAGCTATCGATGGCGATGTCGGGCTGCCTGTAACCTCCACCGGAAAACCGGGTAGTGGATCGTACTGGCTCCCGCCGTTGAAATCCTCACCGGACCAGCAGTATACATGTCCCGAGTTATCAACGGCCACTATATCAAGAATGCCATCACCGTTCAGATCACAGATGGCAGCTGAATTGGGGACGGTGCCGCTCACATAGAAGGTATGCTCAAGGGTTCCAGAGTCACCATCAAGCACAAATACTCTTTTCCATTGTGTTCCCAGATGCGAACCGACAATTACTTCGTTGATCCCGTCACCATCAATATCACCAACAACCGGAGAAGCGAAGAAATAACAGTTGAAGATCGGTGACTTCCAGATATTAACATCTTCATTCAGCGGATCAAGAAGATAAAGAGCGCTATTCCAGTCCTTGCCACCATCAGGAGGAGGATAAGGATAATTCGATGTAAAACCATCGGAAGTGCATACCAGTATCTCGGATCCGACATGTACTGCATCTGATGCAATATCACCGACCGCCGGGGTGCTGGTTACGGATACTCCTCCATCCTCAAGCTCACGACTCCAGATGTAATTACCCGCATAATCATACATCCATACAGTACATACCGAGTTAGGAGATGTCAGATCAAGATGCCTGCATATCACTACTTCAGGATGTGCATCTCCAATGAGATCGCAGACCGCGGGAGCAGAACGGCTCGGATAAATTCCCGGAATACTTGCACTACCCATGTAAACAGGCCATCCTGGAAGATCTGAACCTGTCTCAGCGTCCCAGGCGTTGCAGCCATAAGGATGAACCGCGAGCACATCCATATCTCCATCAAGATCAATGTCCGCCACAGCAGGTGATGAATGAAGAAGATAGTTGAAACCGCTCCAGTCACCTGACTCAAGAGTTCGCAGTACCAACCCTGTCTCGTCAATCAACTGAACACTGCCCTTGTTGGACTGCACAGCAATATCAAGATCATCGTCACCATCAAAATCCCCGAGGACAGGAGAACCACTAACCCAGTGGCTCAGAAATACTGGCCAGCCTTCCTCGGAACTGAAAGCTATCCCGAAACCGTGATGATCATCGGTATATTCTTCATCGCTTGGACCGGAAGGAGGATCAGGATCTTCGATGGATGGATCAAGCAGACCGATATCACTTATATCCTTGGCCTTGATCTTCATGGTCATCCAGCCTGAATATTCTTCAACAGGTATCTCAACACTGCCATGCCAGGTATCAAAATAACCATCAGGAAGGTACGTTGACGTCCATTCCGGAGAAGATGGATCTGCTGTCAGGAAAGCTCCATCAGGTTTTGTGAAACGAACGTAAGGATCCACAACTGTACTCATCGGTCCTGAAAAGATTATCTCAATATCAAGTGTTGTCCCCGGCTGTGCTGTGATATTAGCATAAATATTCTTCTCAGGTGTAAATCCATCTGTATCATAGTATGCTACCCATTCGGCATGCCAGACATCCTGATCTGTGACAGCATCGGTAAGATGTACTTCCTGAGCTATCTCCTTGGTGTTATGCAACATGAATTCTATTGAGAACTCATCAGCCTGGTCTTCTTCCCAATTGAATGCATAAACTGTTGCCTTATACAAATCATCGGGAGTAACCATGTTTTCTGGATGATAGGCTGGATCAAGACCTTCAGCTTCAAGAGCGGTATCCCAATAATTCTCTTCTATTGTATTGATCCCGTCCCAGTCTTCCGCATCACTGCAGTTGGTCAGGCAATATGTTCTTCCAGTCTCACCAAAGAGTGTATCGGGTTGAAATCGAAAATAGAGCTGCTTGTACTCGTCCCAGTTATCTGACCCCCCAAGAGGAATATCTCCAAAATCGACAACATGTCTTACAAAGTCCGATCCATCTGGCTCCTGAACCGTCACCCAATCAGCAATGCCGGCATCCCAGCGAAACAGTGTCCAGCTTATCTTGCGGGGCATGATATAGAACTGACTATCTCCGCCTTCCTCGCCAACACCACAGCCCCACACATATCCGAAGAAATCAACATCCCCCCAGATATCAATGTGATCTGTGCCATAGGTGTTTGTGAATTTTGCTGCGTCGACATCCGGCTTGGTTGGCCATTCATCACGCCAGCCACCCATCATCTGATTTGTTGGATCAACAGCATCAACATTCGGAAGAAAGAAGTACCGTCCAGGTGACTGAAGGAAGTATGTCCATGTAAAATCAGGACTCACGGGTTCAGGGAAGAAGTAAGCAAGTGGATTCAGCAGAGCGGGATCTGAGGAAACATACTACGCAAGACTTCGCATCAGGTGAAGATGCCTGTAATGACCTTCACCCGGAAGATTTTGAAGCTCGGCCATGGTGGCAATAGGCTCTCCGAAGCTGATGGGATCTTCATTTGCCCACCCAGTCTCGGGAGGGATAGGCTCGATATGCTGGTAGTTCCAGCCACTCTCGGAAGCCATCGTCTCGCAGACGACAAGGACCCATTCCGTTACCTCATCAGGTGTACCTGGATTGTATACGTACTTCTCCCAATCAGTAACTACTCCTTCCTCCACCGACCATACATTCTCCGATTCCTCACTCCCATCTGTTGGTGGAACAGCTGAATCAAAATCAATGCCGAAATGAAAGTTAACGGAGTCTTCGCAAACATGAGACCATGGAATGTGATAATCGCCGTAATTATTCATGATGGTGTGAGTCAAGTTCTGCTCATCCTGAGTCTCTCCAACCGGCCACGGGATAGCAAATACAACCGAAGTGAACAACACGGACAGGGCAATGTGAATAGGAAACGACCGCATTCTACTCACCACCATTCAGGATAGCAACACGAAATGGTGTCTCTTGAACGGTACTGGATGCTACTGTTAAATAGCGCTGTGCAACATATATGTAACCATTTGGTGATATGGCTGGACGACCATATATCTGATTAGCAATAACAATCTGATTGTCGTGTTCTGACAGCATCGGCCAACATGCGGTAGGGCTTATTCTGGTAGCCAACCAGTATATGATTTCCGCGTTGTTGGTGCAGTACAGATTTCGGACCTGTTCGATTTCGGGATCATAATCAGCTTTATCAAGGAATCTGGACCAGACTACTTCGCCTGATTCGCAGTCGACGACTGCTCCTGCGCCCCCTCCAGCTATGCACAGAAACCTGCTATCAGGGGAGAAGTTGAGGTTATTGCCAATTGTCAGGTCCCAAGTGTGACGCTCCTCACCAGTCTCCACATCAAATAGTATTACCGGGTAACTTCCTACCTGAAGATCCAATGTCGCTAAAGCTATGTATCCATCATTTGGTGAAATAGCGATTGAACTTGAACCGTTGTTAGGACGAAGTTCCAAAATCTTTTCAAACAAGAGGTTCATATCACTATCAAACTCGTAAAGTTTATGGATTTTCTGGTCGTTACGACCTCTGTCGATACAAGAAGCCACGACTAGGTTCCCGCTCTGACTGACTGTCTCATTAAGTCTGTAATGATGGATGGGAAACTCAATGAAACTTCCATCGGGATAGAAGAAGCATAGATTCATTAGTCCGGGACCGAAAGATCTCATGTCCTGAATACCACTTTGCGTTACTCCAACAGACCCATCCCTTGAGAGCATTGAATTTGAATTCGAGATTGCAATCTCTCCGATCTCGTTACCGAAGTGGTCAACCAGGATACCAATCCCAGATGTTTGTCCTTCTGGAGGATCGGCAACCTGCTCATCTACTCCAGGAGGGTTGACGATAAAACACTCGCGCCAGTAATCCTCACCGGATCTGATTCGGTCTGCTTCATAGAAAACGAGATCACCTTCTTCATTGAAGAAAAGATTAAGATCCTGAGCAATCTCCGCCCTTACCCTGCAGTCCAGCCAGTATCTGTCCTCTTCCGGAATACTCTCGTCATTGAGAATCTCCTCAAGCCAGGGCATGGGGTAACCGTCGGTCAGTGATGCTTCGAGTTCTTCAGCGGTTTCCGCGCGGAATATTTCAACGACTTCTATATTGGATACTGTCTGTTCCTCCGCAGTCGTAATCAGAAACGGAACCAGCACAGCAAGTATTAAATTCAACATTTCATTCCCCTCACGATTTAATGACTATTTGATTACTGTAGAAGAACAATGGCGGAGGACGGATCGGAGGGTATTGTAGGGTTACCCCCCCCCCCAAGTTAAATAAACAGTATCTGAATTGTTCTGATCTTTTATCCTGGAGGATTTCTTGTTTCGACTGGAGTCAGCTTTGTAAGACAGGTTGAAGTGATCTGAACTGTTCGCAGATGTAGTGGATATTATTGAAATCTGTTTCTGATTGAATCGTGAATATGAATCACATAATCTCATTGAAAGATTATAATTGACTGTTTTACCAAATCAAGTGCTTTCGGAATTAACAGTCAGTATCTTGTACTCTTTCCAGATATCGTAATTAAGTACCGGTCCATGTGAAGTTTTCTCACCTGCCGGACGCACTTAAAAAAGGACCCGCCGGATTGACGGGCCCTCTTTTTATTTCTTGTACCGGCTCTAGTCCAGATCTCCCAGGTCAACTGTCAGATAAAGACCGTCAGAACCTATCCACATTTCCCAGAAGGTGTAGGTGTCGCCATCTTCATCTTCACACTGGATATCGTAGTAGTCGCCGCCATCAACCCAGAATGTGAATTCATCACCGGAGTAGAGATATCCGCTGCCCAGGCGGTCATCTCCCCAATCGGAGTAGTCGGAAGGGTTAGCATAGATGTACCAGATATCGTAGCCACCGGTGTCATTGTATATGGTTACCGGAGTGTTGCCGTAAACGGTATCACCTCCGCCGGAACCGCCGCTGATATAGTATTCCCCGAGATCGTCAAGAGTTACGTACCATTCGTAGTAACCGCTGATGTCAACTCCGTACCTGATGTATTCGTCGTCATCTTCATCAACGAGTCTTATATCGTATACATCGTTGGAGACGCTGAATGAGACTGACCTTCCAGATCGAAGAACCTCGTCATCATCAAGCCAGTCGCTGCCCCATGAATCACTGTAACTCGGGCTAATGTAGATATACCAGATATCATAACCGCCGGTATCGTTTATGATCTCGACCGTGCCAGCGGAAAGAGATGTGAGAAGCCCTATTGCTGACAGCAAAAGGATTGCCTTTTTCATTTCTACCTCCTTCTTAGTTAATAATTCAGATTAGAAGTTAAACCATTAGTGTACCGCTTGTCAATGCCGATAAATGGTGACATGTTTTTACAAAAGTGTATATTCAAAATGTAACTATCTAAGATAAAGTCAAATACACAGGCAGGTGGATTATGTTGAAAGCTCTCATTATTTCCATATTGTTTACGGCAGCTGTCTCAGCTGAAACGATAACAGCGGATCTGATCCCGAACCTGGGTGG